>CAMNAT010000006.1 GCA_946531785.1 uncultured Oscillospiraceae bacterium | reverse complement strand
CTATGTGATTTTGACACATTGGTAAAGGCTCTTTATGAGCGCGCTGATTTCTTCAATGAGATGGGCTGCCGCGTAAGCGATCATGCGCTTGACGGCGCTCCGTATAATCCTGCAACTGATAATGAGATCAACGAAATATATAAAAAGGGCGCGGCAGGTGAGGCTGTAAGCTTTGCGGAGGCTGAGGCGTATAAGTCGGCGCTTTTGCGTAAGCTCGCGGCTAAATATCACGAGCTCGGTTGGGCTATGCAGCTGCATATGGGCGCTTTGAGAAACAACAACAGGAGCATGTACGAAAAGCTAGGTGCCGATACCGGCTTCGATTCGATAAATGACTACAACATAGCAGAGGGGCTTTCAAAGCTTCTGAACTCAATGAACGAGAGCGGAGAGCTGCCAAAGACCATTCTTTATACCCTCAATCCAAAGGATAACTATGTACTTGCGACGATGCTCGGAAACTTCCAGTCAAGCGAATGCGCGGGCAAGATACAGTTCGGCTCGGGCTGGTGGTTCAACGATCAGCGCGACGGCATGACGGAGCAGATGAAGGCACTCGGCAACCTCGGCGCACTCTGTAAGTTCGTGGGAATGCTCACAGACTCACGCAGCTTCCTCTCATATACTCGTCATGAGTATTTCAGACGCATCATGTGTAACATCTTAGGCGGTTGGGTAGAGAACGGCGAGTTCCCGCAGGATTATGACACCTTAGGCAAGATAGTAGAAGACATATCCTACAAGAATGCAAAGAACTATTTTGGCTTTTAAATTACATATCTGAAAGGAGAGATATCAACCATGGAAAGATTACACAGAACAGAACCGTCAAAGCTGACGGAGCGTGTTTTACAGTTCGGAGAGGGCAACTTCCTGCGCGGCTTTGTTGACTGGATGTTTGACAGACTTAACAAGGAGAACGGCGGCGACTTCGGCGTTGTTTTGGTACAGCCGCTCGATATGGGTCTGATCGATATGATCAATGAGCAGGACGGTCTTTATGATCTGTACCTGCGCGGACTTCAGGACGGAACTCCGGTAGAGGAGGAAAGAGTGGTAGAGTGCGTTACCCGCGGCATCAATCCGTTCCGCGATACAGATGAGTTCTTCAAGTGCGCTCTTAACCCCGAGCTCAGATACATAGTATCGAACACTACCGAGGCGGGTATCGAGTATATACCCGGACAGAGCGCGGATGATTTTGCCGGCACGACCTTCCCGGGCAGACTCACAATGTTTATGAAAAAGCGTTTTGACGCGGGACTTCCGGGCTTTGCTCTGCTCCCGTGCGAGCTTATCGATAAGAACGGCGCAGTTTTAAAGGAATGCGTTCTCAAGTATGCCGATGATTTCGGCTACGGCGAGGATTTCAAGAAGTGGGTAAATGAGGAGAATGTATTCACAAGCACACTTGTTGACCGTATCGTTACAGGTTATCCGCGCGACACTGCCAAGGAGATGGAGGAAAAGTACGGACATCTCGATAATGTTATCGATACAGCCGAGATATTCCACCTCTGGGTAATAGAGAGTGAAAAGGACCTTTCAAAGGAGCTTCCGTTCACGGATATCGGTCTTAATGTTGTATGGACAAACGATGTTACGCCGTATAAAAAGCGTAAGGTAAGAATACTCAACGGCGCGCATACAATGAGTGTACTTGCTGCACGTCTTGCAGGTCTTGAGACTGTCGGTGAGATGATGGGCGATGCAGACTTCATGGCATATATAAACAAGGGTCTGTTTGAGGAGATCATCCCGGTTCTTGATCTGCCGAAGGATGAGCTGGAGTACTTTGCAAATGCTGTTATCGAGCGTTTCAAGAATCCGTTCATAAAGCATTATCTGCTGAGCATCGCACTCAATTCGGTATCGAAGTATAAGGTAAGAGTTCTGCCGTCGCTTTTGGAGTACAAGGCGCAGTTCGGCAAGGTACCGGCGGTGCTCACATTCGGTCTTGCGGCACTCATCAAGTTCTATAAGGGCGACGAGGCTAATGATGATGCGGCGGTAATGGAATTCATGAAGGGTGCTAGTGTTTCGGATATTCTCAAGAACACAAGCCTGTGGGATACCGATCTGTCATTCATGGAGCCGGAGATCTCGGCATATGTAAAGGATATAGAGGATAGAGGCATGAGAGCCGCAGTTCAGAAGATTGTAAAATGAAGACCTTAAAGATACATAAAAATGATAATGTGGCCGTTATGCTCGACGGCGATAAGCGCGGTCATAAGATCGCTCTCCGCGATATAAAGGCGGGGGAGAACATTGTGAAGTACGGCTATCCCATAGGTCATGCATTGGTTGACATAAAAGAGGGCGAGCATGTACATACTCACAACATAAAAACAAATCTTTCCGGACTTCTGGAATACAAATATGAGCCTGTAAAGGTGGAGACACCTGAGCGCAAGCATGGCACCTTCAAGGGCTATAAGCGCGCGAACGGCAGAGTGGGAATAAGGAACGAGATATGGATAATCAACACAGTCGGCTGTGTAAACCGTATCGCTGAGCGTATCGCAAAGCTTGCAAATGAGAAGTACGGCGATATGTGCGACGGTATCTACACCTTTGTACATCCGTTCGGCTGCTCGCAGCTCGGTGACGATCAGGCGACCACTCAGGCGGTGCTGAAGGGGCTTATAAACCATCCGAACGCATCGGGCGTGCTCGTGTTCGGTCTTGGCTGCGAGAACAACAATATACCTGTATTCAAGGAAGTCTTAAAGGAATGGGATGATGACCGCGTAAAATTCCTCGTTGCCCAGGAGCATGAGGATGAGGTCGAGGCTGCACTGGAGCTTATCGGCGAGCTTGCGGAGCGCGCATCAAAGGAGGAGCGCGTGGACTGCGATATTTCTGATCTTGTTATCGGTCTTAAATGCGGCGGCTCGGACGGCTTCTCGGGACTTACCGCGAATCCGCTTATCGGCAGGCTTTCAGACCGCGTGAATGAGTACGGCGCAAGCACTATCTTAACAGAGGTGCCGGAGATGTTCGGCGCGGAGACTATACTTATGAATCGCGCAAAGGACGAGGCTACCTTTGATAAGGTCGTTGATCTTATCAACAACTTCAAGGAGTACTTTATGCGCCATAACCAGGTCGTATATGAAAATCCGTCACCCGGAAATAAGGCGGGCGGCATAACGACCTTGGAGGACAAGTCGCTCGGCTGCGTTCAGAAGAGCGGCGGCGGCGCGGTTATGGATGTCATTGAGATCGGCGAGCCGGTAAAATCTAAGGGACTGAATCTGCTCACGGGCCCGGGCAATGACATAGTAGCAGTTACCAATCTTGCGGCGGCGGGATGTCATATGATCCTGTTTTCAACAGGACGCGGAACGCCGGTCGGAGCGCCTGTGCCGACGGTGAAGGTCGCAACTAACACACCGCTTGCTGAGAAAAAGAAGAACTGGATAGATTTCAATGCCGGACCTATAATTGACGGCGAGGATCTGGACGATAAATTCTTTGATTTCGTTATCTCGGTCGCCGAAGGCAAGGAGACCAAAAACGAGATAAACGGCTACAGAGAGATATCCATTTTCAAGGATGGAGTAACATTATAATAATAAACAGGGGGCGGTTTTACCGTCCCCCGTTTCGGTTAGCTTTGCTTGATCGCCTCGATCATTTTGATCGCTCTTTTGTTTTCTTTTATGTCATGCACACGCAAAAACATTGCTCCCTTTAAAACTGCCATTGCCGTTGTCGCTAAGGTTCCCTCAAGTCTTTGCTCCGGCGGCAGCCCGAGAGTCACGCCTATAACGGACTTTCGCGAGGTGCCGAGAAGCACAGGATATCCCATGGCTATCACATCGTCAAGGTGATTCATGATACTGAGATTCTGTCCGACAGTTTTGCCGAAGCCTACGCCGGGGTCAAGTATTATCTTTTCGTCCGGAATGCCCGCAGCTCTGGCTATATCTACACACTCTCCAAGCTCCCTTATTACATCGGATACAAAATCATCATATTCGGTGCTTTCGCGGTTGTGCGAAAGACATACGGGGACATTAAATTCGTTGGCGTATTCCGCCTGCTTTGTATCGTATTTAAAGCCCCAGATGCTGTTTACCATATCCGCTCCGGCATAGAGCGCTTCCAGCGTTACCGCGCCCTTATATGTATCTATCGAAACGGGGATATCGAATCTCGTCTTTATAGCGCGTATCACCGGCACAACGCGGCGTATCTCCTCTTCATCGGGGATTTTTGTGTATCCCGGTCTTGTGGACTCGCCGCCGATGTCGATTATCTCCGCGCCCTCCTCGATCATCTGCTCCGTCCGGCGCAAGGCAGCGCTGAGACTGCTCCAGAGCCCGCCGTCTGAAAATGAGTCGGGAGTAACATTGAGTATTCCCATTATGTGTGTGCGGTCCTTTTTAAAATCCTTCTTTCCGATTATCATAGCTCTATCTCCATATTTCTCTTCTCTTTATCCCAGTAGCATTCATCTGCTGCTTTGCAGCAAAAGCACATTCGCGATCTCTTATCGGCTGTGTATAGTACCCTTGAAAAATCTGTCGTACCTGTATCATTTCTGTGTCCGCGTATCGCGTCTGATACAATTTCTGTTTCTTCAGCGGTAAAGCCGCATATGGGCATAAGCTTTCCGGCGAGCATCGCGCCGCTTTCATTGTGGGGGATGCCGCAGTAGCGTCCGGCATCGTGCAGGAGTGCAGCGGCATAGAAAAGCTCGATGTCTATATCAAGCCCCTCCTCATCTATCATTATCCTGCCTATCCGCGCGACATCCAGCGCGTGTGCAAGATCGTGCAGGCAGAATTTTCTGTCCCTCTCTTTTTCTGTGATATGCGCCATATGCTTTTGATATATCTCGTTTTTATATATCCTGTTTACTCTGTCCATTTATCATGTCCCTTCTATCAGCTTACGCGCCTCGTAAAGTATCGAGAGCGAGCCGAAGATAATTATATTTTCGCAGCATTCGCCATTTGCCGCTTTTATGGCCTCCACCATGGTGCCGGAGGAAAATGCCTTTACACCGTGAAGCTTGAATGTATCACGAAGTATATCACATTCCAGTCCGCGCTCTGCGGGTGCTGTGATGCAGTATACAGCGCTTGTGTAGGGCGCGGTGAGCTCTGCTATTTTATCATAGTTTTTGTCGCGGAAGCAGCCGCATATGAATACGGTCTTGTCAGGCACGGTATATTTTTCAAGCGATGCCGCAAGCTCACGCGCCGCGTCCTCGTTATGTGCGCCGTCTAAGATATATCTGCCTATGCGTTCAAATCTGTATTGCCAGACAGCGTTTGCAAGCCCTTGCTTTATATATTTATCACCAATGCCGAGATTTTTTGCCGCAGCTATCGCAAGTGCGGCATTATGCGGCTGATATGTGCCCAATAGCTTTATATTATACAGCTTATTGTCGTATATAAATTCAGTGCTGTCATTGTTATATCTGATATCCCTTGGTTCATCGGCAATATATAACGGCGAATTATGCTCATCTGCCGTTTGCCGGATCACAGCTTCGGCATCCTTTGTCTGCTGCGCCGAGATGACCGGTATATCGTTCTTGATTATCCCTGCCTTGTTTTTTGCTATATCTGTGATGGTATTTCCTAAAAAGCCTGTATGATCCTTTGATATCGAGGTTATTACGGATAACGCAGGCTTTTTTATAACATTCGTCGCATCGAGCAGCCCGCCCATTCCGCATTCGATCAACGCGAAGTCGGGTGCAAGCTCCGAAAATGCAAGGAATGCTATCGCGCATTCCGCCTCAAACGAGGTGGGGAAGATGCTCTCCTTTTCAAGCTGTGTGATCGCCGCTTTTACGCGTTCCGCCGCGGAGGAATAAAGCTCCTCGGATATCGTTGCTCCGTTTATTGTAAATGCTTCAAGGTATTCACCGACAGCCGGTGTCGCAAACCTGCATACGGTATTGCTTGCTGAGCGTAGTATGGAGGAGATAAACGCGCCGACCGAGCCCTTGCCGTTCGTTCCGGCAATATGTATGATCCTGAGCTTGTCCTGCGGGTCGCCAAGCATGGAGAGCAGCCGCGAGACTGCCGTAAGCCCCGGAACTATACCGCGTGGAACAAGGCTTTTTATATATTCACGGGCTTCCTTATACTCCATACCGTCATCCTCCATTTTCTATACCTATATTGTAGCACATATCCGGAGATTTTGCAATGCTTTTATTTACAAAAAGGAACAGCAGCGCTTTCGCACTGCTGCCCTTTATATAAGTAAGTAAGGAAACCATACCGACCCGGTTAAAGCCGGTATGAAATGATTGATTACGGAATCGGTTCGCACCGTATTCCACTCTTTATTATACTACATACAGAAGAAAAAATCAATAGTTTTTTGCATATGTAATTTTTTTCAAAAATGATGTTCTTGACAATCTGTTCTGCATATGTTATATTATAGTCGACTGTTTTGAAAAATACAGGGCAGCATGAAAGAGATATGATATGAATTTTTTGAATATGTTAAAGGGCTATAAGCCCTATCAGGGTATTGTTAAGAATCTTAATAATACCCCTGTTTCCGTGTCGGGAATCGTGGATACCGCGCAGCCGCAGCTGAT
Source organism: uncultured Oscillospiraceae bacterium (assembly GCA_946531785.1). Taxonomy (GTDB): domain Bacteria; phylum Bacillota; class Clostridia; order UBA1381; family UBA1381; genus Ornithomonoglobus. The sequence continues at coordinate 12,873 of CAMNAT010000006.1, read as the reverse complement.
TGCGGCGCTTGCCGCCGAGAACGGCGGGCAGACGCTTGTTGTGACATATTCGGATATGGAGTCGCGTGCGCTTTGTGACGGGCTGAGACTCTATACCGATAATGTAGCGATGTTCCCGACTAAGGACTATGTGTTTTATAATATTGAGACAGCGGACCGCGCAAATGACAATGCGCGGCTTTCCGTGCTGGATAAAATAGCTTCGGGCAGACCGTTGATCGTTGTCGCATCTGTTCCGGCTATAATGGGCTATACCGCAGATCGCGACAGATTCATGAATGGCATACTTGAATTTGAACTCGGCGCGGTATGCGATATCGAAAAAACGGTCGCTACGCTTATATCTATCGGCTACCGCCGTGAGGATATGATCGAGGGTCCGGGACAGTTTGCGCTGCGCGGCGGGATACTGGATGTGTATTCACCGAATAACGATCTTCCTGTGCGTATAGAGCTGTGGGATGACGAGATAGACTCGATAAGGAGCTTTGATCCGGAATCGCAGAGAACGGTAGAAAATATCGAACGCACAAAGGTGATACCCGTGCGCGAGGCGCTGTTTTCGGAAAAGCGCCGTGATGAGATAGTCCTGGAGCTTGAGCGCCGCAGAAAGACTGCTGTAGGGCGCGATCCGGAATATGCAAAGACGCTTTCTGCAGATATAGAGGCATTCAAAGAGCGTATGCATTTCCCGTCGATAGATAAGTATATCCCGCTCATATACGGGCGGATACCCGCGCTTACGGATTATTTCAAAAAGACCGATCTTGTGTTCGTTGTCGATCCGAAGCGTATAGCGGAGCGGATGGAGAGCTTTGAGTGGGAAACGGGTGAGACTATAAATGACCTCAAGGAAAAACGGCTTATCGGCAGCGGAAGAGCCGCGCTTTACCGCACGGAGACCGAGACGGTAAAGACGCTTTCGGATATGCGTGTGATCGCGCTTGAGATACTCTCGCATACGAAGAACGTATTTTCCCCAAAGCATCTTGAATCGTTTTCGACAAAGACGGCTGTGTCCTTCCACGGCAAGCTTGAATACCTGTATGAGGATCTAAAAAACTGGCAGGGAAATAACTATACCGTTGTTGTGCTTGCCGCGACGCGGTCGCGCGCGGATAATCTTGCAGGTGTGTTCAACGACCGCGGTATAAAAACGCGCATATCAGAGGACGGCGAGTTTGAGAAGGGCGAGGTGGTCATAATCCTCGGCAACCGCTCCGGCGGATATGAATATCCTGAGCTGAAGCTCGCGGTGGTATCTGAAAAGGAGATATTCGAGTCAAAGCGCTCGCGTGACCGACGCCGCGCAGAGAACGCGGACAGGATAAAGTCATATAATGACATCACTCCCGGCGATTATGTTGTGCATCTTTCTCACGGTGTGGGCGAGTATCAGGGTATCACAAAGATGACCGTGGACGGCATCGCAAAGGATTATCTGAAGATACAGTACCGCGGCACAGATGTTCTCTATGTGCCCGTGGATCAGCTCAATATGCTGTATAAATACAGCGGCGGTGAGGATTCAAAGGTAAAGATAAATAAGCTCGGCACACAGGAATGGACCCGCGCAAAGGCGAAGGTAAAGGCGGCGACGGATGAGCTGGCGAAGGAGCTTGTAAAGCTCTATGCCGAGCGCAGTCAGGTAAAGGGCTATGCGTTCTCTGAGGACACACCATGGCAGCGTGATTTCGAGGATACATTCGAGTACAGCGAGACGCAGGACCAGCTGCGCTCTATAGAAGAGGTAAAGGCTGATATGGAAAAGCCCGTGCCGATGGACAGACTGCTCTGCGGCGATGTCGGCTTCGGTAAGACAGAGGTCGCGCTGAGAGCGGCGTTCAAGGCTGTATGCGACAGTAAGCAGGTGGCGTATCTGTGTCCGACAACAGTACTTGCAATGCAGCATTTTGAGACCTTTTCAGCGCGCATGGCGGATTTTCCGGTAACGGTCGAGATGCTGTCAAGATTCAGAACGAGCAAGCAGCAGTCGGAGATAATTAAAAAGCTTGCCGACGGCAGGGTGGATATAATCATCGGCACACTCCGTCTGCTTTCGGAGGATGTGAAGTTCAAGGATCTGGGACTACTGATCGTTGATGAGGAGCAGCGGTTCGGCGTTGCGCATAAGGAGCGGCTCAAGGAGATCAAAAAGAATGTGGATGTGCTTACAATGACAGCGACTCCGATACCGAGGACACTGCATATGTCAATGACCTCTGTGCGTGATATGAGCGTGCTTTCGCGCCCGCCGCACAACCGCTATCCGGTGCAGACATACGTGCTGGAGCATAACGAGGGCGTTATATATGACGCCATCCGGCGCGAGCTGGGAAGAGGCGGACAGGTGTTCTATCTCAACAACCGCGTGCAGACGATATACCGCAAGGCTGAGGAGCTGAAAAGGCAGTTCCCGGATGCCGAGATCGCGGTCGGACACGGCAAGCTGTCTGAAAATGAGCTTGAGGATATTATGTATGACATGGTGACCGGCAGAACACAGATACTTGTATGCACCACCATAATAGAAACGGGGCTTGATATACCTAATGCCAATACCATCATAATCGAAAACGCTGATCGCATGGGTCTTGCACAGCTATATCAGCTCCGCGGCAGGGTGGGGCGCTCAAACCGCGCCGCGTATGCATATCTGACATATAAGAAGGATAAGATACTCTCGCCCGTATCGCAGAAGCGGCTTTCGGCGATACGCGAGTTTACCGAGTTCGGCTCCGGCTTCCGTATTGCCATGCGTGATCTTGAGATACGCGGTGCGGGAAATATTTTAGGCTCCGAGCAGCACGGGCATATGGACAATGTCGGCTACGATATGTATTGCAAGATACTGAAGGAGAGCATAGACGAGGCTCAGGGTATAACACGCGAGAATGATGATGTTTCGCTCGATATAAGCGTGAACGCGTTTATACCCGATTCATATATCCCGTCGGCGAGTCAGAGGATAGATATGTATAAGCGCATTGCCTCGATCGAGAACGAGGCGGATGAGCTGGAGATCAAGGATGAGCTGATCGACCGCTACGGAGAACCGCCGAAGTCGGTGCAGAATATAATCGCGGTCGCGGCGGTAAAGGTACCCGCGCGCGAGGCGGGCTGCACAGAGGTCACTCAGCGCGGTGAAAATGTCGTGCTCACATTCAGACCTGAACGGCTCGATCCGGGAATTATATTCGGACTTGACAATATATATCGCGGCAGAGTGAAGCTCATTTCGGGCGATGTTCCGAAGCTAAGAGTTATTATGACCGCGAAGGACAGGAATGTTCTGGCATTTATTACAAAGCTGCTTGCAGATATCAAGGAATTATCGGGCAGGAACTGATGTAATATTATTGACAAGCAATTTCCGGTGTGATATAATTTGGATATCGTGATAATTTAAGGAGAAAATACAATGGATTTAAGCTTTGATTTCGGGAACAAGCCGCCTGTAGACGGCTATATAAAGGTAACGGGCAAGACCCTGTATGACGAGGGACTTGGCTATGGTATAGCGCGGCCTGCCCAGGCGATGCTGAGGAGCTCCGGTGAGAAAGAGGTAATGCGCGACTTCCTCATCATGGACAAAAACTCGTTCAAGGTAAAGGTGCCGAATGGTTTCTATAAGATCCGTATAGCGTTGGGCGACTATGAGGATGAGGGCGATGTCACCACTGTGTTCAAGCTCAACGGTGTTGAGACGCGCACATGGGTGAACGACGGTACTGTCATTGAGCGCTTCCACGAGATAGAGGTCACAAACGGCGAGATGGTATTTGAGTTCTCCGGAAAGCATCCGGCGCTCAATGCTATTGATATCGCGCAGAAGCGCTGGCTCAAAATGAGCGATGTTAAGTGGACGGCGAATGCCGATCCGGCATGTCCGTCTGTCACGCTCACATGGGATCCGGTCGAGGGCAGCCACGGCTATCAGGTGCTGAGGCGGAATCTCAGAAATAACGAGTATGATATAAGCGTAAATGTATATACTGAAACGTTTACGGATAAAAAGGTGCATCTTTGCAAGCTGTATGAATACAGCGTATTCCCGCTCTATTCAAACAAGTTCCGCGGCAAGGCTCACACAAAGGTGCTTGCCGAGGTGGTCGACGGCGGAAAGCTGGAGGGCGAGATAACCAACCTCAAGGCGGTATCACAAGGCAACCATGTGACGCTGTTATGGGAGAGCACATATGATGCCGCGTTCTATAACATATATCAGCAGGCGCCGTATGGCAAGCTGCGTCAGATAGGAACAACGCGTGAGTGCAGATTTGTTGATACCGAGGTGGATACGGTAGTACCGTTCACATATGCGGTCGTTGCGGCTACTCCGCACGGGTATTCACCGGAATACAAGGTAGAGGCAGAGGTAAAGGCAAAGCCGTTCAGGCGAAAGATGGAAACGCTCGATCGAGCTCTTGTTGCGGTGCCTACGGAGAAGGGCGTGTTCCTGAGCTGGAGACTCCAGGCATATGAGTATAAGCTCGGCATGAGCTTTGTACTGTTCAGAAACGAAAAGCGCATAACGGGTGTGATCGACGGCGCGACGAACTACCTTGATCCGGACGGCGGCAAGGATGATACCTATACAGTAAAGGCCGTTCTTAACGGCAAGATGGAGCGTGAGGGTTATTCGACAAAGGTATGGGATAAGGAGTATCTGTCCATACCGCTCAACAAGCCGGAGCCGTTCATCTCACCGCGCGGCAGGGTGCATGAATATACCGCAAATGATGCGGCGATCGCTGATCTTGACGGTGACGGCGAGTATGAGATCGTGTTCCGCTGGGATGCGAACGGAAAGGACAATTCCCATAAGGGCTTTTCCGGTGAAGTACTTATTGATGCATATAAGCTTGACGGCAGACAGCTGTGGAGAATAAACCTCGGTAAGAACATAAGAGCAGGTCAGCACTACACGCAGATGATGCTCTACGATTTCAATAATGATGGTAAGGCGGAGCTCATCTGTAAGACTGCGGACGGCACAGTTGACGGTGTCGGTAATATAATAGGCGATCCGAATGCTGATTACCGCAATCATGACGGCTTTGTGCTTGACGGTCGTGAGTATCTCACGATGTTCAATGGCGAGACGGGCGCTATCATGGATACGACCGACTATGATCCTCCGCGCGGCAATCCTATGGACTGGGGCGACAGCTGGGGTAATCGTGTTGACCGTTTCCTTGCGTGCGTTGCATATCTTGACGGTGTGAATCCGAGTGTTGTTATGTGCCGCGGCTATTACGATCACGGCAGACCTACATATCTTGTTGCGTATGATATCATAGATAACCGTTTTGTAAAGCGTTGGAGATTTTATGCGGACAAGACACAGAATATAGAGTACACATATCAGGGCAACCATAACCTCGGCGTCGGTGATGTTGACGGCGACGGTAAGGATGAGATAATCTACGGCTCTATGGCTGTCGATCATGACGGACGCGGAATATATTCGACCGGGCTCATGCACGGCGACACGATCAATTTAGGTAAGTTCCATCCGGACACAAAGGGACTCGATTGCTTCCAGATACACGAGGAAGCGGATGCTGCGCTCGGCTATGAGCGTCATGATCCGGCAACTGGCGAAATACTCTGGGGCAACTTCACCGGCCGCGACACAACGCGCGGACTGTGTGCAAAGATAGATCCGCGCTATCCGGGCAATCAGTGCTGGGTGATGGATGATGCTATCTTCACAATGGACGGTAAGGTCATAAACGAGGAAGGGCCGAAGTCGATAAACTTTGCGATATGGTGGGACGGTGATCTCCTGCGCGAGCTTCTCGATCATGAGTTCGATGATCTTATAAACTGCGGCAGACCTAAGATCTATAAGTGGGATTACGAGAACAATAAGCTTGTGACCATACTTGATCCGTCAGGGACCTTCTCGAATAACTGGAAGAAGGGTGTGCCGTGCATCCAGGCGGATATTTTAGGTGACTGGCGTGAAGAGGTCGTATGGAGAAACGAGGACGACACGGAGCTGCGCGTCTATACAACGACAGATCCGACCGAGCACCGCTTCTATACCTTCATGCATGACAGTGTATACCGTCTCAGCGTTGCCTTCCAGAATACAGCTTACAACCAGTGTACACAGACCGGCTTCTATATAGGACCGGATATGAAGGAGATACCTGTGCCCGATCACGACTATGTCCGCGGCGAGATATTACCTGAGTTCACAGAGGATATTGATGATGTTTTGTAACAATCCTGTAACATTGTTGCAAAACTTTTGCCTGAGAGTGATAAAAATATACTTTTTGTAGAAATTTTGATTAAGCTCTTGACCTTTAGTGGGTTTTGAGTTACAATAAATAAGGAGTTGTGTTGTTATGCGGATCATATCCGGCTCACGCAGAGGACACAGGCTGTTCGAGTTCAAGGGACGGGATATACGTCCCACAACAGACCGTGTCAAGGAAGCGATATTCAGCATGATCGCCGGATATATTCCTGACGCTGAGGTGCTGGATATGTTTGCCGGCAGCGGCGCGCTGTCATTTGAGATGATATCGCGCGGGGCAGCTCATGCAGTTCTTATAGATAAGGACAAGCGCTCGGTCGAGGTCATAAAAAGAAATATAGAAGCGCTCAGTTTTGAGTCCGGCTGCGAGGTGGTAAACACATCATGCTTTGACTGGCTCAAGATGAACGCGAGGAGATTTGATGTGATCTTTCTTGACCCGCCGTACAATAAGGGATTTATAGAAGAATCACTTGAAGCTATCGTAAAAGCCGGTGCATTATCTGATGACGGAATAATAGTTCTTGAAAGCGATAATACTGATTTCAGGAGTGACTTTCCGGGGCTTGTGATGTGGAAGCAGAAGCGTTACGGGCGCACATATATAACAGTATACCAAAAAGAATGAGGAACACCGAAGATGAGAATTGCGGTCTATCCGGGCAGCTTTGACCCGATAACCAACGGTCATGTGGATATAATCGAACGCGCAAGCAGGGTATTTGACAAAGTGATCGTAGGCGTTTTGCGGAACAGGAATAAGGAACCGTTGTTTTCCGCATCTGAACGCGTAAAGCTGGCAGAGCTTGCGACAGAGCATCTTGAAAATGTCAGTGTCGAGAGCTTTGACGGACTTCTGGTAGAGTTTGCAAGGCAGCACAAGGCTGCAGTTATAATCAAGGGTCTCAGGACGGTAAATGATTTTGAGTATGAGTTCCAGATGGCGCTTTTAAACAAGTCACTCGATTCAGAATGTGAAACGATGTTTATGATGACCAACTCGAAGTACTCATACATCAGCTCAAGCATGGTCAAGGAGCTGGCTGAATATAAGGGAAATTTGGAAGGGATAGTACCCTCACAAATCATACAATATATCAAAGATAAATACGAGCATTAACGCTTGAAATCAATAAAGAAAGGAATGTAAGCAAATGGATATGGATATGGACATAATGGAAATCATCGATATGATGGAGGAGACCATTACTAAGGCATCGTCTGTACCGCTGACCGGTAAGATCATGCTGGACAAGGAAGAGCTTCTTGATTACATTCAGGAGATCAGACTTGTATATCCTGAGCAGCTCAAAGAGGCTAAGTGGGTAAAGACCGAAAGACAGCGTATACTTGACGAGGCTGAGGAAAGAGCTGACGCTGTAAGAAAATCAGCAGAGGAAATGCAGGAGAAGCTTGTTGATGAGCATGAGATAACCAGACAGGCTTACGAGAAGGCTGAGCAGATCAGAGACATGTCTGAGCGTGACGCAAGAGAGATCAAGATGGACACAGACAGATATGTAGATGAGATGCTTGCGGATGTAGAGCGCAGACTCGACCTTTTGCTCAGAAAGGTTCGCGATGACAGAGAAGAGCATCTCAACAGCTGAATATAGAACAGAACATACAACTTTAAGAGTTGGGCGGATGTCCAACTCTATTTGCCTTTAAATAAAAAATATAACAAGGAGAAAAACAATGCTAAGTGATATAGAAATAGCTCAGAGAAACGAAATGCTGCCGATAAGCGATATTGCGGCTAAGGTAGGGCTTGACCCGGATGATGTAGAGTTTTACGGCAAATACAAGGCGAAAATCGCGACCGCAGCGGTGAAGAAGGCTGATAAGAACGAAAGCGGAAAGCTCGTTCTCGTTACCGCCATAAACCCGACTCCGGCAGGCGAGGGCAAGACGACTGTTACCATAGGTCTCGGTGATGCCCTTTCGCGTCTCGGAAAAAAGACGGTCATAGCGCTCCGCGAGCCGTCACTCGGACCGGTATTCGGTGTAAAGGGCGGCGCGGCAGGCGGCGGCTATGCACAGGTCGTTCCGATGGAGGATATCAATCTTCACTTTACCGGTGATATGCACGCGATAGGCGCAGCGAACAACCTGCTGGCGGCAATGCTCGATAATCATATCATCAAGGGTAATAAGCTTGATATAGATGTGAATAATATCTCATGGAAGCGCTGCGTGGACATGAACGACCGCGCCCTCAGACAGATAGTTGTAGGTCTCGGCGGCAGACTCAACGGCGTTCCGCGCGAGGACGGCTTCATGATAACCGTTGCGTCGGAGATCATGGCGATACTGTGTCTTGCAAACGATCTTGACGACCTCAAGGAAAGACTCGGCAATATAATAGTAGCGTATAACAGGGACAGCAAGCCGGTATATGCCCGCGATCTCAACGCGCAGGGCGCTATGGCGGCATTGTTAAAGGATGCTATCAAACCGAATCTTGTGCAGACCCTGGAGCATACCCCGTGCTTCATCCACGGCGGTCCGTTCGCAAATATTGCGCACGGCTGCAACAGTGTCCAGGCGACAAGGCTTGCGGTTAAGCTGGGTGATTACGCTATCACCGAGGCCGGCTTCGGCGCAGATCTCGGTGCTGAGAAGTTTATGGATATCAAGTGCCGTATGTCGGGGCTGAGACCGGATGCGGTGGTTATAGTAGCGACAGTAAAGGCACTCAAATATAACGGTGGTGTGGCTAAGGATGCATTGGCTGCCGAAAACCTCGACGCTTTGGCAAAGGGTATCGTTAACCTCGAAAAGCATATCGAGAACATGCGCGGCTTCGGCACACCCGTTGTAGTTGCGATAAACCGTTTCGCAACGGATACCGATGCGGAGCTTGATTATATAAAGAACCGCTGCATGGAGCTCGGCGCAGAGTGCGCTTTGTGCGAGGTGTTCGCAAAGGGCGGCGAAGGCGGCGAGGAGCTTGCTAAGGCAGTGCTCCGCGCATTTGATACAAAGGCGGATTATATCCCGACCTATGATATTGATGACACGATCGAGAACAAGATAAAGGCTATAGTCACAAAGATATACGGCGGCGCGGGTATCGAGATAGCTCCTGCGGCAAAGAGGGCTATAAAGAATCTTGAGGCGTGCGGGCTTGACAAAAAGCCTGTATGTATTGCAAAGACGCAGTATTCACTCTCGGACAACGCAAAGCTTTTAGGCAGACCGGAGGATTTCACCGTAAATATAAAGGTAGTAAGGATATCAAACGGCGCGGGCTTCATTGTTGCCGAGGCGGGCAATATCATGACGATGCCCGGGCTTCCGACTGTTCCGGCTGCCGAGAATATAGATGTTGACTCCGACGGTGTTATTTCAGGATTGTTCTGATGGCTGTATATGAATCATATTCTGCCGAGGATACGGCGCGTATTGCCGCGGAGCTTGCAAAGAGCTTGAAGGGCGGCGAGTTCATCGCGATGTACGGCGAGCTGGGTGCGGGCAAAACAGCATTCGTTCAGGGGCTTGCAAAGGCTCTTGGTATAGAAAGACCCGTAACGAGCCCTACCTTCACCATAGTTAACGAGTATGAGGGCAGGCTGCCGCTGTATCATTTTGATGTTTACCGTATCGCCGATCCCGATGAGATGTATGAGATAGGCTATGAGGAGTATCTCGATGCAGGCGGCGTATGCGTTGTTGAATGGGCGGAGCTTATCGAGGAGCTTTTTCCGGATGAGTATATAAAGCTCACGATAGAAAAGAATAATAGTAAGGGCTTTGATTACAGAAGAATAATAATAGAGGAGCGCGGCACATGAGGATACTTGCAGTAGATACATCATCATTCCCGGCATCGGTGGCGGTATCGGAGGACGGAGTTACGCTCGGAGAATACATCATAAGGAACAAGCGAAAGCATTCACAGAATCTGATGGCAATGACCGAGAGGCTGTTTCAAGAGCTTGAAATGGATATAGCCGACATAGATGTGTTTGCAGTGACTGTTGGCCCCGGCTCGTTTACGGGACTGCGGATAGGCATTTCTACCATCCGCGCGTTTGCGCAGGCCCTTGATAAGCCTGTGGTGGGTGTAAGCACCCTTGAAGCGCTCGCATATAACTTTGTTTGCTCGGATTCTGTAGTCGTTCCGATGCTTGACGCGCGCAAGGATGAGGTGTTCTGCGCCGCGTATGAGTTTGACGGAGCTGAAATGAAGGAGCTTTTAGCACCCTGCGTTATGACTGTCGGGGAGCTTACCAAGCTTTATCCTGACAGGCGCGTCATATATACCGGTGACGGAATGCTTATGCATAAGGCTGAGATAACGCGGGATAATGCGGTTTTCGCGCCGGCAAACCATTCCGAGGTGCGCGCCGGGGCTGCCGCGGCGCTGGCGGCATATCTGGCTGCGAACGGCGGAGCGGTAGACCATAATAAAATTACTCCGGTATATCTCAGGAAGTCACAGGCTGAGCGGTTATATAAAGAAAAGAAATAAACAGAGAGGTTAAACAAATGATAGCAATAGGAAGCGACCACGGCGGTTTTGAGCTCAAGGAGCATATAAAGAAGTATCTTATAAATGAGGGTGTAGAGATAAAGGATTACGGCACCTTTACCGAGGACAGTGTGGATTATCCCGATTGTGCCGCGCCCGTGTGCAAGGCTGTTTTATCCGGCGAGGCAGAGAGCGGCATATTGGTATGCGGAACAGGTATAGGCATATCTATCGCGGCAAATAAATTTAAGGGCATCCGCGCAGCGCTTTGCGGGGATGTCTACAGCGCAAAAATGGCAAAGGAGCACAATAATGCCAACATAATCTGTCTGGGCGGCAGGGTGACAGGACGCGAGCTTGCGTTCATGATCGTTGATGCATGGCGCAATGCAAAGCATCTCGGCGGCAGACACGCAGATCGGGTTGCAAAGATACATGCTATAGAAAATGCATAAATATTCCACCCCATCCACGATCGGATGGGGTTATTTTCGCCAAATGCTTGACAAACAGCGGCAGATATGATAATTTATAAGTAGGGACAAACAACGCAAAGCGTTGCTGAGACAAATCAGCAATTTCTTATAAATGAACATAGCAATATGTTTTTGATCATCGGACATGGCAGCAACGGATGGTAACAGCATAGTTTTTAACAGTCCGGAACAGGAGAACTGTTATGGAAAAATATATTTTCACAAATGAACAGCGTGCTGTAATAGAGGGTATGCAAATACCTTGTGCTGTTTATCAGTTTATAAATAAAAGGGTGGTCACACTTGCGCTCTCAGACGGGTTCTGTGAGTTTTTCGGTTATGAGGATCGTGCACAGGCATATCATGATATGGACAATGATATGTATAAGGATACTCATCCGGACGATGTAGCAAGGATAGCCGATGAAGCAGTCCGTTTTGCGACCGAAGGCGGCAGCTATGATGTTCTTTACCGCACAAGACAAAAAGGCGGATCGGGATATAAGATAGTCCATGCCATAGGAAAGCATGTCTATACAGAAAACGGAACGCGGCTTGCGCATGTCTGGTATATAGACGAAGGGAAATATTCAGACGCTCTCGTTCAGGACAGATCGGAATTAAATAACATAATGGCAAACGCTCTTAAAAAGGAGAGTATCCTCAAGACGAGCCAATACGATCATCTGACGGGCTTGCCGCGCCTTACTTACTTTTTCGAGCTTGCCGAGGAGGGCAAGCTTGTAATAGAAAAAAACGGCGGAAGATGTGTCATGCTTTTCATCGATCTGAACGGCATGAAGTTTTTTAATTCAAAATACGGCTTTGCCGAGGGCGATAAGCTTCTTAAATATGTGTCAAGGATACTTACCAACATGTTCAGCAACGAGAATTGCTGTCATATCGGCGGAGATCACTTTGCAGTTTATACTGAAGAAGCGGGTCTGGAGGAAAAGCTGGTTCAGATATCTGAGGAGGTCAGGAAGTACAACAACGGAAACTCCCTGCATGTCCGCATAGGCATTTATAAGAGCGAACCGGAATATGTGCCGGTCAGCATGGCGGTAGATAGGGCAAAGTATGCCTGCGATCTGCTGCGCGACAGCTACGGCTCGGTATTTAATTATTTTAAAACAGATATGCTTGATAAGGAATATCTGCGGCAGTATGTTGTCACGAATTTAGATAAAGCCATCAAAGAAAAATGGATACATGTCTATTATCAGCCGATAGTCCGCGCGGTAAATGGCAGAGCGTGTGATGAAGAAGCCCTTGCGCGGTGGATAGATCCGGAAAAGGGATTTCTGTCGCCTGCTGATTTTATTCCGTATCTGGAATCAGCGGGGATACTTTATAAGCTGGATCTTTATGTGCTTGAAGAGGTTTTAGCAAAGCTCAACAGGCTGAAGGATATGGGCTTACCCATAGTTCCGCAATCGATCAATCTTTCGAGATCTGATTTTGACGGCTGTGACATGGTAGAGGAGATCAGAAGACGCGTTGATGATGCCGGCGTAAACCGAAAGCTGATAACGATCGAGATCACCGAGAGTGTTATCGGCAGTGATTTTGAGTATATGAAAGAGCAGATCTCACGCTTCCGCGAGCTGGGCTTCCCGGTATGGATGGATGATTTCGGCAGCGGA
>CAMNAT010000005.1 GCA_946531785.1 uncultured Oscillospiraceae bacterium | reverse complement strand
ACTGTAAATCTGTTGCTTTCAGCTTCGATGGTTCGAATCCATCCTCTCCCACCAAAAAAACCTACCACCGTTGGTGGTAGGTTTTTTATGGTGGTTAAGAGGATGAGATGAGAACAGGGCGACGGCGCAGCCGGGAAAAAGGTCCGGTGGACCTTTTTTAGCCCGCGGACTCGAATCCATCCGGCTTTATTTTCCGACTGCTCATCAATGCCTACCACCAATGGTGGTAGGTTTTTTGTGATGGTTAAGCGGATGAGATGAGAACAGGGCGACGGCGCAGCCGAAAAAAAGCAAGCATCAACTACTACCATCGGCTCTGTTTCCGTTGACATAAGTTTTTAAATATGGTATAATTACAAAAAACATATCAAGGAGACCAAAATGAAAAAAACAGCAATAGCTTCCGCTGCGGCTATCCTTGCCGGCGCCTTATATATGCCGACGGCATATATGGCAGACCACGAGGTGACATTCAGCTGCACGGAAAACATAATGACCGCGGACGGGATATCGGAAACGACCGCCGGAACACCTTTTGTATATAAATACAACACATATGTGCCTGTGGATGATGTGCTGCGCGGCACAGGCTTTTCGCTCGGCTGGGACAGCAGCAGATCCGCCGTAGCCGCGGTACGCGATGATGTATATTCATACATCGGCATAAATACAAAGGAGCTTATCTCCGGCGGTGAAAGCTATACCTTCGATGTACCGACAATTATATATAACGATGTTTTATATATGCCGCTCATTATGTACGCGAAGATGTCGGATTCGGATATATATTTTGAAGGCACGCCGGAAACTGTAGAACTGCGCCGCCGCGATCTGCTGACGGATACCGTGGTAACAGATGAATACCGCCTGCCCTATCAGAATGTCGCAACCTATAAGGGCGTTACGATAGTCGGGACGATGGGCATGGAGCTGCTTTCTATACCGGATTCTTCGGCGGCAGCATACGCCGCTACAATAAATTCGGTAGCAGCGGCTATGCCGGAGTCGGTGAATGTGTATAACATAGCGGTCCCGACCTCATGCGAGTTCTATGCGCCGAAGCAGCTTTATAAAAACCAGCTCGGCGGCATCCGCAAAATATATGCAGACCTCAACGAGCGTGTAACACCCATAAACGCGGTAAAGCCGCTGATGGAGCACGCGGCTGAAAAGATATATTTCAGCACAGATCATCACTGGACACAGCGCGGCGCATACTATGTATACAGAGCCTTTGCCGATGTATGCGGATTCGACGTTCCCGCGCTTGAAAGCTTTGATAAAAAGGACTCCTGGTCACATGTCGGCTCGTTCGCAAACTTCACAAGCGGAACGAACGGCGCGGCTGTTATGAAGAGCCATCCGGAGCTTCTTGAGCGCTTCCTGCCGAAGGTGGAATGCTCCGGCGCAGCATACACCGATATGTATATGAAAAACAGATATGCGACCCCGCCGCTGGTAAACACCAACAGCAACACATATGTTACCTTTGTCGGCGGCGACTGCCCCGTTACACGGTATGTGACCGGCACAAAGAACGGCAGGAAGATCTGCATAATCAAGGAATCCTATGGCAATGCTTTCGCGACCTGGGCTGTGAACAACTACGAGGAGGTCTATATAATCGACCCGCGCGAGTTCAACGGCTTTAACGGTCACTATGCCCGTTTCAATTTAAAGGAATTCCAGAGCCTGACGCATTTTGATGATCTCGTTATCATCAACTACCCCGCATCTCTCTGCTCGTCAGCATACAGAGGCTCGATACTGAATATGATAAAATAAAACACATGTGGTCGGTTCACAGCCTGAACCGACCACATGTGTTTTTTACTTTAAACCTCTATCAGCTCATAATCGGTATTGCCGATGCCGAGCTTTTCGGCGCACTCTATCGTATATGCGCCATGACGCGTTTCTACGCGCTCAATAAAATGATCGCGCCCCGGATCGTCGGAGCTGTATATAAGATCAAGGCATGCGCGGTCTATCGCGACAGGATCTGTCGAGGCGAGCATGCCTATATCCTTCATACACGGATCCTCAGCCACCTCGCAGCAGTCACAGTCAACAGACAGATTCTTCATAACATTTATATACAGGATATCCTCGCCGAAGTATTTCGTAACAGACGAAGCTGCATCCGCCATTGACGCGAGAAACAGATCCTGCTCGGTGCCGAAATAATTACCCTCGGTCTTGCCCGCGCCGTGGATATTCTTTTTACCGTACGATGACGCGACACCTATTGATAGCTGCTTCAACGCGCCGCCGAATCCGCCCATCGGGTGACCCTTGAAGTGCGCGAGGACGAGCATGGAATCATATTTTTCTATCCCCTTGCCCACATAATTCTTTTTTATAACCTTGCCGTCAGGTATATCAAGCTCAACATCGGGACCTTCCGCATCCATGAGCTCCATATCGAACTGCTCTGTCCAGCCGTGCCTTTTAAGCAGATCAATGTGCTTTGCCGTGGTGTCTCTCGCGCCCGGATATGCGGTGTTGCACTCAACGGGCGTGCCCTTTACATATTCGATCATCGGCTTCCAGAACTCCGGCTTTAAAAAGTTCTGATTGCCCTGCTCCCCTGAATGGAGCTTTACCGCTACTCTTCCCCTCAGCTCATGGCCGAGCAGCTTATACAGCTCTATGACCTTCTCCGGTGTTATTTCCTTTGTAAAATAAACCTTTGCTCCCATAAAATCAACTCCCTTTTTATATTATACTCATTTTAACACAGATCAACCGCAATTTCAAGTTTTTTCCGCATTCTCGGCACACTTCAAAAGCTTTGCCGGTCTCCACCTCTGTACTATCAATACGAACATCAGATAGATATACGCCGCCGATACCGCTATGCTCACCCTTGGATCATCATGGAAAAGCACTATCAGAAACGCCG
Source organism: uncultured Oscillospiraceae bacterium (assembly GCA_946531785.1). Lineage (GTDB taxonomy): Bacteria > Bacillota > Clostridia > UBA1381 > UBA1381 > Ornithomonoglobus. Next base: position 18,619 of record CAMNAT010000005.1, on the reverse strand, counting down.
CCGCCAGCGACATAACGCAGGTGCGGACGAGCACGCTCTTTCCCGGCGGGCAGCCCTCTCTTGTGTGCCAGCCGATCGCGAACAGGAAGATGTAATATGCGAAAAATGATATGATTATAAATATATGCTTTTCCAGCGTTCCCACCTCGGGGTTCTTCATGTATTCAAGCGCGATAGAGATATTGTTGAGGGCAATTATGAGAAATATATGCAGTATCATATACAGCTTGCCCGTCGTCCTTTGCTCGCGGTCGATAACATAGTTATAGAGATAGCCGTAGCTTATGAGCAGTCCAGCGACTATAAGGAAGGCGAACAACGAAAAATACAGAGTGTTCACAGTGAAGCCGCCCTCAAAATATTCCGCAAGGCTCACTATCATCTCGCCGAAGGTGAATACCACATACAGCATCACGCGTTCCGAGAGATGTTCAAAATTCACCGACATATCCGTATGTATCCTGCCGTTAAAGAAGCCGCCGACAAATCCTATCACCACCGGCAGCCACGGGATGGCGATGCCAAAAGCCGCAAACAGCGGTATGAGCGCGAACACCGATACCGCCTGTATAAAGAGCAGAACAGCGTGCCCGATTATATATTTTCTCTCCTCCTCGCACAGCACCGCAAAGCGTCTCAGCTGCAAAAGGTACTGCAGGCCGATGTTTATAAGTATCAGCCCCCACGCGACATGATAGGCTATATAGCCCGTTCCCCAGTCGGATTGAGTGTTGATGCCGATAAAATACAGCAGATACATATTTATAAACAGAAAGACATGCTCGGCTACACCGTTCCTGCCGTAGCGATTTATAAACAGTGTACTGTGGTTCCATATCTGCAGAATAACGATCGTTGAGATTATATATCCCTCAAAGATGCCGATACCGAAAAATCCGTTCTCAACGACATGCATCAGGCTGTTTGTCCGCCCGACGAGGTAAACAAAGATCAGATCATATATCAGCTCGATATATTCTACCTTCTTTTCATTCAAAGCATATCCACTCCGTTCTTAAATATTCATCACATACAGTATAGCACATAATGCAAAAATATGCAAACAAAAAACTATTTTTATTCCCTGTTTTTTAAGGCTGAATTAAGATTTCGGGGCTATACTGTGCTCAACCTGAAGGAAAGGAAGTCGATATCATGAAGAGATACAGTATACCATTTATCACTCTTATCGCCTGCGTATCACTCGCAGGCTGCGGGAGCTCAAACAGCATAAATGCGAATATAGAAACAACAGAAACAGTGACATCCGCCGATACGGATATTTTCACAGAGCGCGATCTTAAGCAGACCGCAGATACCGAAAACAGCACCGCTATCACAGTAGAGGACGGCAAGGATATAGATATCACCACAGAAGGCATATATGTAATATCCGGCACCGGCGCGGAGGTGACGATCTCAGTAAATGCGCCTGATACCGCAAAGGTACAACTGGTGCTTGACGGAGTGGATATCACAAACACAAGCGAGCCGGTAATAAGCGTCACATCCGCCGACAAGTGCTTCATCACGCTGACAGACAGCAAAAGCTCATTATCGGTTACCGGCGAATACACAACAGACGGCAAGGCTGTCATATACTCAAAGGACGATCTCACCTTTAACGGAACCGGAACGCTTGATATAAGCTCCGCATATGGCGGCGGCATAGACGGCAAGGATGATGTGAAGCTCACAGGCGGCACATATAATATCACCGCATCCGGCAAGGGCATAGAGGCAAACGACCGCATGGCAGTATGCGGCGGCACGATAGCTATCACAGCCGGCGAGGGCATCGAAGCGACATATGTGCGGATAGATGACGGAAGCATCACGATCAGTGCATCAGACGACGGCATAAACGCATCGAGCAAGAGCGAAAAATATACGCCTACAGTCGAATTCAACGGCGGATATACAAGGATCACCATCGGGCAGGGCGACACCGATGCGGTAGATTCAAACGGCTCGGTTATCATAAACGGCGGTACCGTTGACATCACCTCAACCGTATCATCGTTTGACTACGACTCAACAGCAGAGCTGAACGGCGGCACATTGATCATTAACGGTACCGAGGTCAATGAAATACCGCAGCCGATGATGGGCGGACGCGGCGGCATGGGCGGAATACCGCAGGGCGAACACCCGGACGGCGGCAGGATGCCTCACGGCGGTATGCCTCAGATGCAATAAAAAGACGGGATCTGTCAGATCCAATGGCATTAGGTCAGCTAAGTGACATTGTCTGTCCGATCCCGTCTTTTGAATTCCATTATTATTTGAATTCTTTTCTTTTTATTTTCAGAAAAAGGCTTTTAACTGTTGAAATCAACAAAAAAATATGTTATAATATAATGTAGCATATATAATGTGACAATATTATCATTTTCAACACAGATTAAGACATTGCAGAGGTACAGCATGAAAAGATTTGATAATTATATACACAGCATAAAAAATAACGGTATTTCTCTTAGAGTTACCTCCATTATAATGACTATAGTAATAGTCATTATTACTGCGGCAATGTTTGTCATGACATTTTTATCGTCGCACACCTTGTCAGAGCTGTCCGAAGCAACAGATAATTACATAGTGATGCACGAAAACGCAGAAGCGCTGATGAACGCATCGGACTATCTCACACAGGAGGCACAGCTTTTCACCATCACGCATGATATGGAAAACCTCGATAACTACTTCAGAGAGGTAAATCAGAACCGGCGCCGCGAAAACGCTGTAAAGACATTGTCAAATATAGCAAGCGATTCCGAGGCGCTTCATCAGCTTGAACAGGCGCTCGATGCATCGGTTTCTTTGATGGATCGTGAATACTATACAATGCTGCTCGTTCTGGAGGCTACAGGCGTAAGCTACCGTCCTCAGGAGCTGGCACAGCTGACACTCAAGCCGGAGCATGAAGCGCTGTCTGCCGACCAAAAGCTCGCACTTGCGCAGCGCATGATGCATGACAGGGAATATTATGCGCAAAAGCTGACCATACGCTCACATATGACCGAGTGCCTCAACGAGCTCGTTGAGGATATACACGCAGAACAGAGGCATGCTCATCAAAAAACAAATGCTCTTATAATCAACATCAGACTTCTCGGTATAATCCAGCTCATCATTGTACTTCTGGGCTTGATCATCAATAGGGTACTGGGGATCAATCCGATACTAAAAAGCGTCCAGAGGATCAAGGATGACGACTCTATCCCCGTAACAGGCGCTTCCGAGTTCCGTTATCTTGCAAGTGCATATAACAAAATGCACGCGGCTATAAAGGAAAATCTTTCAATGCTCAACTACCGCGCATCACACGATAAGCTTACAGGCGTATATAACCGCGCAGGATATGAGATAATCAGCACCAGTCTGGATCTGAAGACGACCACGATGCTACTTGTGGATGTTGATAACTTCAAGGAAGTGAACGATACATACGGACATATAGCGGGTGATAAAACTCTTGTTAATCTTGCCAAAACACTTGCCGGCACATTCCGTTCAAAGGATTTTGTCTGCCGTCTGGGCGGCGATGAATTTGTCGTTTTCCTTCTGGATACGTGCGAGAATTGTGAGACGGTGATAACCGAGAAGATCGCAAAGATAAATGAGAGCTTAAGCGCTCGAACGGACGATCTGCCGCCGATAACCATCAGCGTAGGATGTGTTTGCGGCGAGGAGGGCGCCAACGCTCAGCTCATGCTCAAGCATGCCGATCTCGCACTTTACGAGGCAAAAGAAAACGGAAAGAAAGAGTGCCATTTCTACAAAAGCGCACTGTATAATTAATACCCCGGGGAGGGATAAATCATGTATACCACAAGTCAAAACAAAGATTCAGATAAAAGAAAGCTTATACTGATCGCAGATGATGAAAAGATCAACCGATCAATACTCGGCAGCGCTCTGTCCGATGATTACGATGTGATCTATACAACAGACGGCGCGGAAACACTGAATATGATCAAAGAAAAAAAAGACGATCTGGCTTTGGTCCTGCTCGATCTTATCATGCCCGGCATGAACGGTCTTGATATCCTGAAGGAGCTGCAAAACACCGAAGGCGCACAGAACATACCGATAATTGTGCTCACCTCCGATCATGATGCCGAGGTGGAGAGTCTCTCTATAGGTGCTGTCGATTTTATCCCGAAGCCATACCCTTCTATGAGAGTTATACGCGCACGCATCAAACGAACCATCGAGCTGTTCGAGGACAGACATCTTTTGAGCTCCATGGAGCGCGATGCGCTTACCGGCGTATATAAGAAAGACTTTTTCTTCAAATATGCCGATCTGTATGATCAGAAGCATCCCGATAAGGATATGGATGCCGTGATCATAGATATATCGCATTTTCACATCATCAACGAACGGTTCGGATCAGCATACGGAAACCGTATCCTGCGTACTATCGGCGAAAACCTGCACGACGCCATACAGGTGCTTGACGGAATAGTCTGCCGCAAGGAGGCTGACACCTTTATGATATACTGTCCTCACGGAACAGACTATAACCAGCTTTTAAAAACAGCCTCCGAAGGCTTATATGACGACGGAAAGCCCAGCAACAGAATAAGGCTGCGCATGGGCATATATATGTGTGTGGATAAGTCCATAGATATGAGCAGAAGGTTTGACCGCGCAAAGCTTGCCGCCGACACTAAAAGAAATATAGCCGCCGACAGCATAGGTGTTTATGATGATGCTTTCAGTGAAGCGGAGCTGTATAAAGAAAAATTGATAGAAGATTTTCACGATGCTATTGAGACCAAGCAGTTTGAGGTATTCTATCAGCCTAAATTTGACATAACAAAAGAGCCGCCTGTACTCTCGAGCGCGGAAGCACTTGTGAGATGGAATCATCCTACTCTGGGGCTTATCTCCCCTTCTGAATTTGTTCCGCTGTTTGAAGAAAACGGACTAATAAACGAGCTTGACCGCTATGTCTGGCAGACAGCTGCGGATCAGCTCAAGGCTTTTAAGGATAAGCTCGGCACGGCCGTACCGGTCTCGGTAAATGTTTCAAGGATAGATCTCTTCGATCCCGATATTGCAGACACCCTTGAGCGAATCGTAAAGAATAACGGGCTTGACCCGCACGAGTTGATGCTTGAGATAACCGAGTCGGCATACGCCGACGATTCCGAGCGTATCATCAAGACAGTGAACGAGCTGCGAGACAAGGGCTTCAAGATCGAAATGGATGATTTCGGCACAGGGTATTCCTCGCTCAACAGCCTGTCTACCCTGCCTATAGATGTTCTGAAAATGGACATGAGCTTTTTAAAAACAGCCTTCCAGAAGCGCAAGGATACAAGGATATTGGAATTTATCGTAGATATCGCAAACTATCTGTCGGTACCTGTGATCGCAGAGGGGGTTGAGACGCTGGAGCAGCTCGAGGCTTTGAAGGAACTGGGCTGTGACCTTGTTCAGGGCTACTATTTTTCTAAGCCGATCCCGGCTAATGAATTTGAGAAATTCCTGACCAACAGCAAAACGAACGATTGATAAAGGGAGCCTTAACGGCTCCCTTTAAGCTTTCTGTTTATAAGCTTTTAAGCTCTTTTTTATTGATATACATTTCAGCGTCAGCCTTATCGAAAACTGACTCTATCCCCTCATCCACACCCGGGATGAACTCAGCCATACCGCTGGCTATAACGATCTCACCCTTGCTCATGTTTTCAAGGATACGATCACGGAAGCCTTGCAACAAGCTATCTCTCTCATTATACGCATCGCCGAGAAGAACTATTGCAAACTCGTCTCCGCCGATACGGTATATATCGTTTCCGGCAAACATCTCGCATATCAATGCCGATGCCGTCCGGAGCAGATCATCGCCTGCCGAATGCCCCATAGTGTCATTTACATGCTTCAGTCCGTTTACATCCAGCACCACTACCGCAATATCAGTATTGCCGTCGTCCTCCAACCGCTGATCCAGCTCATTCTCATATTTAACATATGCGTTCCTGTTTTTAACGCCGGTCAGCTCATCAATGACTGCCATCTCTATTGCCTGTCCGACTGCCGCCTTATATTCGCTTTCACTCTGTATCGACGCGTTGATGTTTTTCAGACCGACAACAATGTGATTGCTCCTTGCATTCACAAAATTAACAGCACAGAGGACATAATAATTTGTCACACCGAATCTGACTGATCTGAACCGGACGGAAAACACCTTGTTATCGGCAAGAACTGCCAGCATGTTATTCTTTGAAAGCTGATCCGTAAGTCCCTTTATATCCCTCTTATCCGCCGTCTTCATAAGGTATCTGAGCAGCTCAGTAAAGAAATAGCGTTTTTTTCTGTCAAGCCAAAGGATATCATGGTCGTCTGTGCGTACATATTTTAAATAGTCCTCAGTCTCTGTATCAACAAAATATACAGATTCATATTCATACGCCAAAGCCTGCATGATCGCGGCATATAACTCGTTCTTGTTCTGCTGTATCTTTACCTGCTCGGCATATTTGTTCATCATCGCAAGCGGAATATCATATTTTTCTATCTCACTCTTCCGCTCAATCAACCTCAGCGCCTGCAAAATGATAATAAGCGCTGTCAAACCTACGACAATTACAAAACCGAAATACTGTATATACATCTTTCGGGCGGCAGGGTCGCCCATTTCCACCACTTTATTTTTCACATCAGTTGCTATCATTACAGAAAGCACCGTTAAAAGAAGTGTGAAAAAAATGATAGTAAGAACCGAAATATTTCTTTTCTTCATTTCACATTACATCCTCTTATCCGACAAACACATCATCCTCGTGTAATAGCGCCCATTGCCTTTAGCTGCTTTTTTCTCCGGTACATCAATTCGTCCGCGCGCTCAAACACATTCCTTACCTCTGTGTCCTCGCCCTCTATATATTCCGATATTCCTACAGAAACTATCGCTCCGCCGTTTATGATCGCAGCCTCGACCTTTTTGTTAAGCTCCGAAAGTATTTCATGCCGATCATGATAATCCGTTCCGGTCAGAAATACAGCAAACTCGTCTCCGCCGATACGGTATACCGGGCTATGCATAAAATGATCGCATATCAGCTTGCTTGCCGCGCAGATATATTCATCGCCCGCTTTATGCCCCTGAGTATCATTTATATGCTTTAACCCGTTGACATCGCAGACTGCTACCGCGAACTCGTTTATAAGTCCCGTCTCTATCTCCTCATTGACCAGCCGCTCGCCCATCGCATAGGCATGCTTGCTCTTTACGCCTGTGAGCGGGTCGATATTTGCAACATTTGTCACATGCTCAAGCGCCGCCTGATTTTCAACAAGTCTCTTTTTCATCAGTGAGTAGTTATTGATCAGTATTACTATCGCCACACTGAAGAATCCGGCAACGACCAGAACGCTTCGGAAATTCGACTCGCGAACCTCATCCAGCTTATTATCCATGAAGCTCTCAGCCAGATCCTTAAACTGATCATGACCTATAATACCCTTAAAGTATTCATTTACGCTTTCCAAGGTGCCGCTTGTTAGCGACATTGTAGATTTACTGAGCCATACTAATGATGTGAACAGGATAAGCGCCAGAAGTGCTATCCATACAACAATAGATCTTCCGAACCTGTTTTCGGTATCCTTTTTGAGTATGTAACGAAAAAATACGAAGCCCAACAAGGTCCATACTGTAAACAGGAAATAGGTCTCTCTTTCGATCGAGCCGAGCGAGAACAGCTCCGGGATCAGAAGATATGCTCCGAATATGACCATCACTATCACACCGGTAATACCGAAAACGACAACATTTTTGTCCTTATTGTCCTTTGCTATCTTCGCCGCCGAGGCGGATACAAAGCCATATATTATCGTCGAGCCGATCGTCGTTACATCCACTATCCATCCGATCGCAGTTCTGCCAAAGAACGGGATCATTACAGATATCGCCGCAATAAGAATCAGCGCCTTATGCGGGATATTTTTTTTGTTTAGCTCGGAAAAGCGCTCAGGGAGAATATCGTCCTTTGCGGCAGCATAGCACAATCTGCTTACTGCAAGCAGGGTTCCGATAAGGCTTGTTATAATGAGCGCCAGTAATGTGATCATCAGTATCGTAACGCCCTTACTGCCAAGGTAATAGTTTGCAGCGTAAAACGCGGGCAGTCCCTTTATCCCGCTCAGATCCCCTATATCCTTGATATAGTCAAGCCAGCTGCGGTACTCAGGCGGATATGCGGTAACGGATAAGATGGTTATAAATATATATAACGCCGTCGATACGATCACAGATACCGTAAGTATCCGCGATACCCTGCTCCTGTCAAAGGTGATCTCCTCGGTCAGATGCGAAATGCTTTCAAAACCGATGAATGCCCATGGTGAGATGCACGCTATGCGCGCGACCTGCATAATATCGCTGCTGCCGGGCGCAAACAGCGGTTCATAGCTCATATAAGAGCCGCCGTGTCCCGAGACCGCCGCCGCAAAGCAGATAACTATACCCAGAGTGAAAACAACTCCCAGCGCGATCATAACATAGGTAAGCAGCCTTCTGAAGTTTATACAGAATAATGCAAATATCGCTATCGCCGCGATCGTAAGCAGCAGCTCGCCTAAATACACATCATACCCGAAAATGCTGTACATATATCCGAACCGGAAAACATTCCCGAAGAAGTACCTTGCAAACAAAGGCAAGGATGTGGCATTAGCCCAGAATATAGCTATATATGTAAGAAAAAGAAACCATCCTGTCAAAAAGCCGTGATCATAGCCGAAGGCGTTCTTTGTGAAGGTGTACGCGCCGCCGGCATCAGGATATAACCCCATAAGGTAAGAATAATTCTTACCTATAACGATCATAACGGCCGCACCGATGATCAAGCCGAGCACGCTGCCCAGCGGTCCGGAATTTACGAGGTAATTATTGCTGGTAACGACCAATGAACCCCAACCTATAGCTGAACCCAGCGATATCGCCAAAGCAGCCAACGGAGAAATAAACGGTCTCAGACTGCTTTGTTGACCTGATCCTTTCATACGCCTTACTCACCTCTTTTATCCTATAAGACTTTATAGATATACTTATATATATATTATACCAAATCCGTCTTCAAATTGCAATAGCAAGCTATGTATTTTATACAGAAATTTGTATTGGTGATATTACCAATACATTTTCCACTCGTTATCTGTCTTTATGCGGACAAGCGCCTCCATAAAGTAGTAGTCACCCCAGATGTTGCATTCAGGATGATCGCCGTTCGGACGTGAATACATAGCATCGGTGAGAAGTCCGGTGGATGTGATCTTATCAGTCATATAGCCGCCGATAAGCGATGCCAGCATCCGCTCCGCCGCCTTCATGTGCTTTTCATTTTTTATATGCTTGCTCATTTCAAGTATGCCGCAGATCGCTATAGCCGCCGCGGAGGTATCACGCGGCTCATCGCCCTCGGTGAAGACCATATCCCAATACGGCACATCATCGCCCGGCAGACGGCTTATGAACAGATCCGTCACACCATTGTGTATTGGTATGAAGCTCTCATCACCCGTATAGGAATATGCAAGCGCCGAGCCGTATATCCCCCATGCCTGACCTCTTGCCCAGCACGAGCTGTCTGAATAGCCCTGGCAGGTCTCGCCGCGGGACGGCGCGCCTGTTTCGGGATCAAAATAGAAGGTGTGATATGTAGTGAAATCATCACGCACCGCATACTTTAACGCGGTATGCGCATGCGTTACGGCTATGTCGCGGTATTTGTTATCCCCCGTTATCTCGCTTGCCCAGAACAGCAGCGGGAGATTGAGCAGGCAGTCTATTATGAGCCTATAGTTCGAATCGTCATCAAGACTTCCCCATGCCTGGATGAATCCCCCCTCGGGACGGAATCGCTTTATCAGCAGCTCCGCAGCCATCAGCGCCGTTTCCTTCGCGCTCTCATCACCCGTCAGCTTATAGTCCGCGACGCACGAAAGAGAATACAAAAAGCCTATATCATGAGTTTCAAGCGTATCGAGACGGTTTTCTATCCTGCTTCTGAAATCCCTTGAATGTTCCTTTGCCTTATTCTTAAAGCATTCATCCTTCGTCATCTCATACGCAAGCCACAGCATACCGCTGTAAAAGCTGTTTGTCCAGTCATAATTGGTCTGCGCGTCATAAAGATTTGCACGGCTCTGCGGACACGGATAAAGCCCGCCGAATATGGGTATATTATCCCGTTCCTTGTCTATACAATACTTCAGTGCGCTATCTATCTTATTTATATCAAACATTTTATGATCCTCCATAAAGCATTTTTCCCCGATTATATATCGCTATTGTACCATAATCGCATACAGATTTCAATAGTAAATCAAATAAATGCTTGACAAACTGCGATATGTATTATAAAATATATTCCAGATATTTTAAAAACAGAGGTGCAATATGAATAATACCGAAAAAACAATGGACAAAATAGTAGCTCTTTGTAAGGGCAGAGGCTTCATCTTTGCCGGCAGCGAGATCTATGGCGGACTTGCAAACACATGGGATTACGGTCCGCTCGGTGTGGAGCTTAAAAACAATGTAAAGGATGCCTGGAGAAAGAAGTTCATCCAGGAGTCTAAATATAACGTGGGTATCGACTGCGCTATCCTTATGAATCCAGAGACCTGGGTGGCATCGGGACATGTCGGCGGCTTCTCGGACCCGCTCATGGACTGTAAGGAGTGTAAATCCCGCTACAGAGCTGATAAGCTAATAGAGGACTATGCAACGGAGCATAATGAGGATATCTGCTGCGACGGCTGGTCGAATGAGCAGCTCAAGGAGTATATCGACGCACACGAGATCGTCTGCCCCAAGTGCGGCAAGCGTAATTTTACGGATATACGCCAGTTCAACCTTATGTTCAAGACCTTCCAGGGCGTTACCGAGGATACGGAAAACACGATCTATCTCCGTCCGGAGACCGCTCAGGGTATATTCGTAAACTTCAAGAATGTGCAGCGCTCATCGCGCAAGAAGATACCGTTCGGCATTGCTCAGATCGGTAAGTCGTTCAGAAACGAGATCACACCGGGCAACTTCACATTCAGAACACGCGAATTTGAGCAGATGGAGCTTGAATTCTTCTGCAAGCCCGACACCGATCTTGAATGGTTCGCTTACTGGAAGCAGTTCTGCATCGACTTCCTGAAATCACTGAATGTGCGCGAGGAAAGCCTCCGCTTCCGCGACCATGCAAAGGAGGAGCTTGCATTCTACTCAAAGGCGACATCCGACATCGAGTTCCTGTTCCCGTTCGGCTGGGGCGAGCTCTGGGGCATAGCTGACAGAACAGACTACGACCTCAAGCAGCATATAGACCACTCCGGCGCTAACCTTGAGTATATGGATCCGGTCACAAACGAGAAATATGTTCCGTATGTTATCGAGCCGTCGCTCGGCGCGGACAGAGTTGTGCTCGCATTCCTTTGCGACGCATACGACGAGGAGGTCATAGACGCCGAGAAGAACGATGTAAGAGTAGTTCTGCATCTGCATCCGGCACTTGCGCCTGTCAAGGCAGCCGTGCTCCCGCTCTCAAAGAAGCTCGATGAGGGTGCGAGCGCGGTATTTGAAAAGCTTTGCAAGAAATATAACTGCGAATACGACAACGCCGGCTCGATCGGTAAGCGTTACCGCAGACAGGACGAGATCGGTACTCCGTTCTGCATCACATATGACTTTGAATCCGTAGACGACGGTGCTGTCACCATCCGTGAGCGTGATTCAATGGAGCAGACAAGAGTCAAGATCGAGGAGCTTGAAGCCTTCCTTGACGAAAAGCTCGCATTCTGAGAAAAAAACAACTAACAAATGGGCTGTCGGTTTTGCGACAGCCCATTTCTATTTTACTATTATTCTTCTGTATCTTCAGCAGCTTCTTCTTTGGCAGCTTCTTCTTCAGTAGCTTCTTCCGCCTGCTTTTTTGCAAGAGACTTCTGAACGATCTCGTTTATCTTATCGAGCATATTCATCTGCTGCTGATAAATGCCTTCGTTGAACTGCTTTGTTATCACATACATCTGGTTGAGATATTCTGCAGCCATTGCACTTACCTGATCCATCTTCTCTCTTCCTGGCATCTGTGGCATACCGGGGAACTGCGGCATCTGCTGCATCTTGGGCATCTGCGGCATAAACGGCATAAACGGCATCTGCGGTGCAGCGTTTGCCTGACCCTGCTGAGGTGCGCAACAGTTCATAAACGGGAATGCATTGCAATCCTGCTGCGGCTGCTGGAAAAAGCTGCTCATCATCTGTGCGTTCATCTGGTTCATGTTGTTGAAATAGTCAAAAGGATTCATTTGTTTCATTTGATTTTCCTCCCTACTGTTAGAATTTATTTTATTATATGAAGAAGTACTCTCCATCATATCCTTTGTAAGTGACTTAATGACATCCTGCATCATGCTGTCCTTTTTAACTGCGATAGGCTTAAGGACAATATCCTTTAAGTCTCCGCAAGCCTTCACAAGCTTTACTTTGAACTGAGGACCCGATACTTCGCCATTAGTTAATTTGAAAATATCCACCTTGCCGTTTACATTCTTCGGCATTTTCTTTACTATCATTACCCTGTCAGGTATCTGATCTGCTGCAAGTGTCTTTTCATTTATAAACAGATTTACCAGCGCAAGACGAACTGTTTCAACAGGTGCGACAGTCTTGGTTGAGACCTTGACACAAAGCATCGGCAGATTATCGTGGATAAGTTTTTCAAACACAGGAACAATGCCGCAGCTTTCTATTCCCTGCTGTCTCGAAAACTCAGCTTCTACCCTGCCCGATTCGTATTTTATTCCGTCATTATTGATAAAGTATCTGTTTGCGCGACCCATGTAGGTTATCTTGCCGTCTTCGTCCATGCTTACATAGTCGTTTGTGCAGATAAACTTCTTGCCGGCTATCTTTTCCAACTTGACGATCTCATTTCCGTCAAGCTCTCCGCAGGTCATGGCATCTGAACGCAGATACATAACACCGCTGCACGGAGCATCCTCCGGTGTGTAGAATACATCTTCATCGTCATCATGGAGACGGATTTCCATTCCCGGCAAAGCATAACCTATAGATTCATCATCAAGGTCGGGTGTTGAAAGTATGCACGCACCGCCAAGCTCGCTCAGACCATATCCATTGAGCACAATGGCATCCTTTGCGCCATGTCTCTTCAGGAATGCATCATATCTGTGTTTATCATCTGATGAAGCCGCTGAACCGCCGATGACCAGACATTTCAGGCTTGAAAGATCCATCCATGGATTTTCCTGCTTCATCCACATATCAACAATAGAGCCGTTGCAGAAAAGCAGTGTTACCTTATGCTCAGGGATCGCCATACAGAACATCGGGTTGAAGGCTCCGCCCGGTACCATTGCAACTGTACCGCCTATGCCTAATATTCCGTGTACCTGGTTTGCAATGCTGTATGCATTACTGAGGTCTATTGTCACCGCAGCTACGAGATTTTCTTTAAGAAACTGAAGACTTGGCACAGAGTCATAACATACACTCATGTTATTAAGTGCTGCATCGGACATCGGGATAGGCTTACCCATTCCTGATGTCGTGCCTGAAGTATGTACGATGATCGCTGTGTCAGAGTTTTTCTTTCTTGAATACTCAATAGGATGATCTCTATACACTTCAAGAAGTGTTTCCATAGAGAGATAGCCTATCCAGCTCTTCATGCTCTTATATTTGTATTCCTGACCATATGTAAGCGCTTTATTCACAGTTGCTCCCGCGATCGGAACATGGAGCAGAATGATATGTCTTATTTTGAGTTCTGCCTGTCTTTTCAACAATTCATCAAACAATGCCGGCTGTGCAAAGTCATCTGTCAGGATAATATCCGTCAGCTTTTCCGAACGAATGGTGCTTATGATTCTCGGAGTATTGAAAGCAAAGAATGTGCCGAGGAGCGATACTTCCGCACCCACCATATTAAGTCCGTAGATGGCAAATGTCGCCTCTGCTGAGGTAGAGCCGAGAATTCCGACTCTTGCATGATTTTTTCCTGTCATGCCAAGGCCGGTAAAAGCAGCGGCATATCTGTCCCACTGATCAAACATCTCACCGTATGTATAGCGTGCAGCTCCGTCAACGATAGCTACCTTGTCCGGAGAAGACTGATTATGTTCTTTAACATAAGTCCATAACTTACACTTAATATTTTTACTTGAAGTACTCATTGATCGACCCTTTCTGATTATTAACCGATATAATGATTCTTAATATCATTATCTCACATTGCCTGAAACTTGTCAAGACCCTTTATAATTTTTCTAAATGTTTCGAATTTTGTCATATTAAAGGTAAAAAAGGGGCATCTCAGGTACTGTAATTAATAATTATTAATATTCCTTATCCACTTATCCATTTCCCTGAGTACCTCTTTGCTCTCGGGCAGCAAAGGCATAAGGATGGGGAAGCCGTGCTTTAATTCAGCGGAATCAAAATACATATACCTATACGGATGACCTGCCTTGCGGAGCGCTCTCACATATTTTTTTGTCGAGACTCTGAGGAAATCACCCTTGCTCGTCGTAAGAAAGACAGGAGGCAGAGCGTTCATGATCTCTCTAAATTCAGGGTCTGTGTATCTCATGAACATTGCGTCCTTGCGTCTTTTTCCGTAAAGGTCTTTTCTATAGGCAAGACCCATAGCAAAAGAAGTCGATACATAAAGCATACCGCTGACGCAGACAAGAGCTTTCACATTTATTCCCGGGTCGGTGCAGCCATATGCCCTGCGGACCTCCGGAGAATTGGCAGCAGCTGTTGCATAAAGAGACATAAACGCTCCTGAGCTCTCGCCTATAACATATATCCTGTCTGTGTCACCGCCATATTTTGCCGCTGTTTGCTTTACAAAGGCAAGACCTGCGCATACATCGTCTAATTCCTCAAAGGCATCAGCCCTATCAATGTGGCGGTAATCTATGTTATAAACAAGATATCCAAGCTTTGCAAGCTCAAATCTATATGTCCGCTCCATTCTGTGATCTCCGAATAAAAGCGCACCGCCATGAATGTTTACCGCTATAGGCAGCTTGCCCTCTGCGTTTTTCGGGCAGACTATCTCTGTCATGAGCTGTCCGCCCGGTATTTCTTTATACGGAACATCCTCTATCAGCGTCAATTCGTCAGGACACGGAACAACAGTATCATCTACTATTATAAGATCAGGCTTTCCGAATAGGCCTTTCTCTTTGCTGCCTGACTTCATTTTTTTCAGAATAAAATTCATATTCTCCCACCTTTCAGGTATTTTTTGAATATACTATGCTTATTGTATCAAAAAATGAGGACTTTTGCAACTGCAATCGTCCTCATTTCCCGTTTCCGGGCTATCTGTTTTGAGACAGCCTCTATTTGAATAAATCAATTTGCAAGCAATACGAATTTTATTTCGCCGCCGCCTGATGTGTTCTGGATAAAGTTATAATATATCCCCTTCGCATCAAGCATTGAAAGGAAGTTTGCGAACGCAGAGGAGCTTGCTACATAACCCGTGGTAGTTCCTCTTACCCTGGATTTGTTCATGCAGTCTACTATCTCCTTGATATCCGCCTCGCTGACGATGAGCTTGTTCTGTAAAAGCTCTGCTTTTTCCTCTTCTGTAACCTCGTAGGTGCCCATCGCTATCTGATATTCTTCCTTTACCACCTCTGCTGACTTAGGTGCCGCTGTAGGCTCAGCGGTCGCCATTGCAGTTTCCGGTATATGATAATTACCTCTTGCTATCCTATAGCGGGAATTCATGATCGTATCTCGCTCGGACTCAGCTGCAGCTTTCTCCGGCTCAGCCGTCGGTGACGACGCAGTGATCGTTGCCGGTGCTGCCGCGGGCTGCGCGGGCACTGCCGGCTTCGACTGTACAGCCGGTGCCGCAGGCGCTGCCGGTACTGCTGGTGCCTGTGTGATAACGGGTAGTGTCACTCGTTCCGCCGAGGGCTTGAACGCAGGCTTCGCGGTTGCCTTTGCAGGCGCTGCCGTAGCTGCCGGAAGCTTTGGGATCACCGGCAATGCCGCGGGCTGCTTTTGCTCGGGGACTGCCACAGGTTGTGGATCCTCGACAACAGTCTCGGGCACTTCATTTATACTATACTCATCTATATCTTTCCCGTCGGAGTCGGTGACACTCACTGAGGTGCTGATAACTCCGTCGGTGCTGTTATCGGTAAGTCTGTCTCTTATCGCCTGATGATTAAGTCCGACCACAAGTCCGACTGTGAGACATGCCGCAATGGTCATTATCGGTCTGATATGAGCCCTTGCGCCGTTTTTAAGGCTGTCAAGCCGCCGTGTCGCAGCAGGTATACGATCAATGCGGCTGTTAACCTTATCTATAAGATCAAGAGGAGGCTCGGGTACCGGAATCTGTGCCGTCACAGCCATTATGGACCTGAAAAATTCAAGCTCGCCGCGGCATGCTTCGCATTCCGCCGCATGCTTTTCAAGCTCCGATAATTCAGCGTCGGTAAGACCGGCATAATTATCCAGCATACGATTGAATTCACAGCAATCCATAAAATTCTCCCCCTTCCTTATATCATTCATATTATAAGACGACTTATATTTAAAAAAGTTCCCTTTTATCCGATAATTTTTTCCTTAGTGCATTTCTGGCACGATTTAGTCGTGACTTAACTGTTCCGGTGGGTATTTTAAGCACGTTTGCCACCTCTTCATATGACAGCTGCTGAAGATCGGACAGGACTATCACCGTTCTGAACTCATCCGAAAGCGAATCTATAGCCTCTCGGACAAGCCGCTGCCTCTCGTCAGCTTCAAGACTTTCCTCGGGCGTGGGTGCATCTGACGGAAGCTCTGCTGCCGGACTTTTTTCACCGTCATCGGCATCAAGGCTGACCGTCATCCCCCTCCGCTGCCGCTTTCGCAGAATGTCGTTGCAGACATTTGCACAGATCCTGTATAGCCATGTCGTAAACGACGACTCGCCCTTGAATCCGGATATCGATCTCCAGACCTTTACGAATACCTCCTGTGCCGCGTCGGACGCGTCCTCATAGTCGGAAAGCATACCGTACGAGATGTTGAACACCTGCTTATGATATGCTTCCATAAGCCCGTTGAAAGCCTCCCTGTCACCCTTTTTGCATCGTGCTATCATCTCGCGGTCCGTCAATCGCCTCACCTCTTTTCTCCGCAGGATCAAGCCTTAGTAGTTTCTTATCCTTTCCATGTATGCGTTATACGCCGCTTCGATATCTGCCTTGCAGTCGCCGCCGAATTTCTCTGTGAACGCGTTCGCGATCTCGAACGCCGCTGCCGCCTCGACGACCACCGCGCATGCCGGCACAGCGCACGCATCCGAGCGCTCCACCGATGCATTATGCTCCGTTTTATCCTTTATGCTCACTGTACGCAGCGGGTTATACAGCGTCGGTATCGGCTTCATCGCCGCGCGCACCGTTACCGGCTCGCCGTTCGTCATTCCGCCCTCAATGCCGCCGGCATTGTTAGTAAGACGGAAGAACGCACCATCGGTGTACGCTATCTCATCATGTACCTCAGAGCCAGGGCGGCGCGCCGCCTCAAAGCCCATGCCTATCTCAACACCCTTTATCGCCTGTATACTCATCACCGCGAATGCAAGCCGCGCATCGAGCTTCCTGTCATAGTGTACATAGCTGCCCAGCCCTGCCGGAAGTCCCTTGACAGTTGTTTCCACAACTCCGCCGCAGGACTCGCCATTTGCCTTGATATTATCAATATATTCCATAGCCCGTTTTGCCGCCGCGTCATCGCCGAAGCCTACGGGCGACGCTGCCGCCTTTTCATAAAAGTCCGGCGCGGAGGTGTCTGCGGTGTCCGTCACATCACCTATGGAAACAACGCGGCTCAGAAATTCAACGCCGAACGGCTCGACTATCTGCCGCGCCAATGCGCCGACGGCAACACGCGCTGCGGTCTCGCGCGCGGAAGCGCGTTCAAGGACATTCCTTAGATCGTGATGATCGTACTTCATGCCGCCCGAAAGATCTGCATGACCGGGACGCGGGAATTCGACCGACTTTTCGCCGTTGGAATCCTCCGTTCCCATTATCTCCGACCAGTTTTCCCAGTCGCGGTTCTCTATCCGCATGGCTATCGGGCTGCCTAGGCTTATCCCGCCGCGCACGCCGGAGAGTATCTCCGCCTTATCCTTTTCTATCAGCATCCTTCCGCCTCTGCCGTAGCCCTTCTGACGGCGCGCAAGCTGCTCATTTATCTCATCAAGGCTTATCCTGAAGCCCGCGGGAACGCCCTCGATTATCACAGTAAGGCATTTGCCGTGAGTTTCTCCGGCGGTGAAATATCTCAGCATAAAATTTATCCCTTTCTATTTTTGCACATATCTCGCTTATTTTATCTCTATTCTAACATTTTTTTTGCTGTTTTTCAAGCCCTTGTGTAATTTATTAAGAAATTTTCCGAAAAGTCCTTGACAAAGTGAGTTAAAGTGAGTATAATAATGTAGTGGTTTATTTCACAGTATAAAAAATATAGGGGTGTAGCTCAGTTGGTAGAGCATCGGTCTCCAAAACCGAGTGCCCAAGGTTCGAGTCCTTGTACCCCTGCCAA
>CAMNAT010000004.1 GCA_946531785.1 uncultured Oscillospiraceae bacterium | reverse complement strand
AGGGGTTTCAGGGGGACGCAGTCCCCCTGAGTATCAGCCCGATAAACTGAAATTTACCACTAATGAACGGAGATGATAACATGACCAACATAAAAGATATCCTCGGCAGGCGGCTGCTGTTCTTTGACGGCGGCATGGGTACCATGCTGCAGCGGTACGGCATGAGGGGCGGCGAGATACCGGAGTATCTCAATATCACCAACACCGCGCTCATAAAGCGCATCCATACCGAATATCTCAAGGCGGGCGCCGATATCATCACCACAAACACCTTCGGCGCAAATCCTCTGAAATTCGAGGGCAATTCCGCCGAAATGATAATCGAGGCGGCGATAGAGAACGCCAAAGCGGCGATAGATGAGTTTGGCGGCGGCAAGCCGCATTTTGTCGCGTTCGATATGGGTCCGACGGGAAAGCTTATGGAGCCTATAGGCGGGCTGTCGTTCGATGCCGCATACGAGGCATTCCGCGGCATCGCTATCCTTGCTGAAAAAAACGGCGCGGATCTCGCGATCATCGAGACCATGTCCGACACCTTGGAGGCAAAGGCGGCGGTGCTTGCGGTGAAGGAAAACACAACGCTACCCGTATTCCTCACGATGACGCTTGACGAGAGCGGAAAAACGCTCACCGGCGCGGACGTGCATGTTATATCGGCGATGTTCGAGGGTCTGGGCGTGGACTGCCTCGGCATAAACTGCGGACTGGGTCCGGATATGATCTCGGAGCAGATACTGAGGCTGCAGGAGATCAGCTCGATCCCTGTTATGGCGCAGCCAAACGCGGGACTGCCCAAGATCGAGAACGGCAGGACGGTCTATACCGTAACGCCGGAGCTGTTCGCGCGCGACAGCGAGCGGATGGCGCAGGCGGGCGTGAGTGCTTTGGGCGGCTGCTGCGGCACAACGCCGGAGCATATCGCCGCGCTTATAGAAAAATGCGGCGGCTATACGCCGAGGGTCGGGGAAAAGCATCACACCGTCGTTGCGTCGTATTCTAAAGCGGTGTATCTCGATGACCGTCCGGTAATAATCGGCGAGCGCATAAACCCGACGGGCAAGAAGAAGTTCAAGGAGGCGCTGAGAGCGGGGGATATAGACTATATCCTGAATGAGGCGTTCTCGCAGCGCGACGCGGGCGCGCATATCCTTGATGTGAATGTCGGTCTGCCGGAGATAGACGAAAAGGATATGATGGAGCGCGCGGTGAAGGCGATCTCCGCGGCGGTGAATCTGCCGCTGCAGATAGACTCCTCCGATCCCGCGACCATAGAGCGGGCTTTAAGGATATATAACGGCAAGCCGATGGTGAATTCCGTCAACGGCAAGCGCGAGAGCCTGGAGGCGATCCTGCCGCTCGTAAAAAAATACGGCGGCGTGCTTGTCGGGCTGTGCCTTGACGAGGACGGGATACCGCCCCATGCCGACGGAAGAGTCAGGATAGCAAAAAGAATTGCGGACGAGGCTGAAAAATACGGAATAAAGCGGCGCGAGCTGGTTATGGACGCGCTCACGCTCACTATATCCGCGCAGCAGCGCGAAAGCGCGGAGACGATAGAGGCGCTGCATATGATAAAAGATCAGCTCGGGCTGAAAACGGTGCTCGGAGTATCAAACATATCCTTCGGGCTGCCGCGGCGCGAGATCGTGAACGGCACCTTCTTCGCGCTCGCGCTCTATAACGGGCTTGACGCGTGCATAATCAATCCCTGCGCGGACGCGATGATGAACGCGTACCGCGCATACCGCGCGCTTGCCTGTCTGGATAAGGACTGCGCGGACTATGTAGCGGCATATGCCGGAACAAAGTCGGAGACGACCGTTATCCGCGCGGAGGAAAAAAAGCCGGAGCAGGCGCGGGAGCGGCTGTTCGACATCATCGTAAAGGGCTTAAAGGATCAGAGCTATGCCGAGACTGAGGCGCTCTTATCCTCGCGCGAGCCTATGGATATAATAAATAACATTCTCATCCCCGCGCTCGACGAGGTCGGGAAGCAGTTCGAGGCAGGGCGCATGTTCCTGCCGCAGCTTATGCAGAGCGCCGAGACCGTGAAGAACGCATTTCTTGCGATCAAGGAAAGGCTCAGCTCGAGCGGCACAGAGCAGGAGAGCAAGGGTAAGATAGCCATTGCCACCGTCAAGGGCGATATCCATGACATAGGCAAGAACATTGTCAAGGTGCTTTTAGAAAACTACGGCTATGAGGTATATGACCTCGGCAAGGATGTGTCGCCGGAGACGATAGTCGAGTGCATGAGGGAGAATGATATCCGCATCTGCGGACTGAGCGCCCTGATGACCACCACCGTGATCAGCATGGAGGAGACCATAAAGGCGATACGCGCCGCGGGGCTTGACGCGCGCGTATGGGTAGGCGGCGCGGTGCTCACTCAGGAGTACGCCGACATGATCGGCGCGGACAGATACTGTCCGGACGCGCTCTCGTCGGTGAAGTACGCAAACGAATTTTTCGGGCATTAAAATATTTTTGGGGTGATATATATGGATGCAAAGCGTCAGGAGGATTCCATCTCCGTTGCCGCGCAGCAGGTGCTGCCGCAGCAGGCGAACGCCGCGGGGAACATCCACGGCGGCGAGATAATGAAGATGATGGACGGTACGGCGGGAATAGCCGCTATGCGGCATTCGCACACAAACGCCGTCACCGCGCGCGTGGACGAGCTGATCTTCAAAAAGCCGATAAAGATAGGCGATTATGTGACCTGCACAGGTCGAGTGGTATATACCGGCCGCACCTCTATGGAGGTGTTCGTGACCGTCGAGAGCGAAAATCTCACGACCGGCGAGCGGAAGATCGCGCTCACCGCGTTCTTTACTATGGTCGCGGTCGATAAATACGGCGTGCCGACGGCTGTGCCGCCCGTTCTGCCGGGCGAGGATGTGTTCTCGCAGAAGCTCTATGAGAGCGGCAGGAAGCGGTATAAGGAAAACCGCGAGCGGCGCGACAGAAAGGTCGAGAAGCGAGGGGACACGCGATTTTACGACATATTGTAAGAGGAGATCATGAAGTATTACGAAAACTGTATGCTCTGCCCGAGAAAATGCGGCGCGGACAGGACAAAGGGCACAGGCTACTGCGGCGAGACCGCGGCGCTCCGCGCGGCGAAGGCGTATCTGCATATGTGGGAGGAGCCGCCGATATCGGGGGAGCGCGGCAGCGGAACTGTGTTCTTTTCCGGCTGTAACCTGAGATGCGTGTACTGCCAGAACGGCGTGATCGCAAACGGCGGCGCGGGATATGAGATAGACGAGCGGCGGCTCGCGGAGATATTTTTAGAGCTCAAGGACAAGGGCGCGCATAATATAAATCTCGTAACGCCCACGCATTTTGTGCGGCACATAATGAAGGCGATAGACCTCACGCGCGGGAAGCTCGGCATACCCATAGTATATAACTGCGGCGGGTATGAGAGCGCGGAGGTGATACGGGCGCTTGACGGCTATATAGACATATGGCTGCCGGACTTCAAGTATATGTCACCCGCGCTCGCGAAGAGGTATTCAAATGCACCCGACTACCCAGAGGCGGCAAAGCGCGCGATAGACGAGATGGTCATGCAGTGCATGAACCGCTGTACCTTCACGCCGGACGGGATGATGAAGCGCGGCGTTATCGTGCGGCATCTGGTGCTGCCGGGGCAGGCGGAGGACTCAAAGACGGTAATAAAATACCTTTATGAAAGCTACGGCGACGGGATATATATGAGCATCATGAACCAGTACACGCCCATGCCGGATATCGGGGGATATCCGGAGCTTGCGCGGCGCGTAAGCGATGCCGAGTATGACGAGGTCATAGACTTTGCCGCGGATATAGGTGTAAAAAACGCCTTCATCCAGGAGGGCGGGGCTGTCGGCGACAGCTTCATTCCCGCATTTGACGGCGGGGGGATAATATAAGTAACATAATTTTTTTAAAAACGGTTGACTTACGGGGAAAATAATGATAAAATATGTCTGTTAGATTTAAACTTGAAAGGAGTTTTTATAATGAAAATGTTTTCAAAGGTACTGAGCCTTGCAATGGCTGCCGCTCTCACGGCAGGCGCACTCGCAGGCTGCGGCGGTGCACAGAACACAGCTAAGGAGGCTGATAAATCATCAGCTGCTTCGGGCGCTGAGGTCATCAAGCTCGGCGGCATCGGTCCGCTCACAGGTCCGGCTGCCATCTACGGCAATGCTGCAAGAGTCGGCGCTGAGATCGCTGTTGACGAGATCAACAAGAAGGGCGGCGTTCAGTTCGAGCTCAAGTATGAGGACGACGAGAACGATGCGGAGAAGGCTGTAAACGCATACAACAAGCTCAAGGACTGGGGTATGCAGGTATCGCTCGGCTGCGTAACGACAAAGCCCTGTATCGCTGTAGCATCAGAGACAAACTCAGACCGTATGTTCGCGCTCACACCGTCGGCATCATCGACAGATGTTATCAACAATGTTGACAATGTGTTCCAGATGTGCTTCACAGACCCGAACCAGGGTATAGCTTCGGCTGAGTACATCAAGAGCCAGAACCTCGGCACAAAGATAGGCATCATCTACAACAACTCAGATGCTTATTCAACAGGTATATACAACAAGTTCATCACAGAGGCTGAGAAGCAGGGTCTTGAGGTCGTTTCAACACAGACCTTCACAGACGACTCGGCTAACGACTTCAGCTCACAGCTCAACGCTATAAAGGCTGCAAACGCTGATCTTCTCTATCTGCCGATCTACTACACACCGGCATCACTCATCCTTGCACAGGCTGACAAGATGCAGTATGCTCCGAAGTTCTTCGGCGTTGACGGTATGGACGGCATCCTGACTCTGGAGAACTTCGACAAGTCGCTCGCAGAGGGCGTTATGCTCCTCACACCGTTCGTTGCTGACGCTTCAGACGACCTCACAAAGAACTTCGTTACAGAGTATCAGAAGAGGCAGGGCGAGGTTCCGAACCAGTTCGCAGCTGACGCTTACGACTGCGTATTCGCTATCTACAACGCTATCGAGAAGGGCGAGATCAAGCCGGGCATGAGCGCTAAGGATACATGCGAGAAGCTTATAAGCGTATTCACATCAGCTGACTTCAAGTTTGACGGTCTCACAGGTGAGAGCGTAACATGGTCAGCATCGGGCGAGGTATCAAAGAAGCCTAAGGGCATGGTCATCCAGAACGGCGTATATGTCGGCATGGATTAATTTCTACAATATAAATTTTTACAGAAACTGAAACCTAAAAGCCGGGTGAATTATCTCCCGGCTTTTTCGGAATAATACAGGGGTGACTTGATGAATTTATTAACTAATCTGATAAATGGTATCGGCCTCGGCAGTGTGTACGCGATCATAGCGTTGGGATATACCATGGTGTACGGCATCGCAAAGATGCTCAACTTCGCCCACGGCGATGTCATCATGGTCGGCGCGTATATGTGCTTCTGCGCCACGACATATCTGAACCTGCCTGTTCCGGCCGCTATCCTCATCGCAATGGTGGTATGTACCGTTCTGGGCGTCCTGATCGAGGGACTGGCGTATAAGCCGCTCCGCCGCGCGGGCTCGCTCGCGGTGCTGATAACCGCCATCGGTGTGAGCTACTTCCTCCAGAACATGGCGCTCCTCATCTGGGGCAGCGCGCCAAAGACCTTCACATCCGTCGTTCCGTTCGGCGCTGTGAGCCTGTTCGGCGGTGAGCTCATAATCTCATGGGAGACTATAATCACAGTGCTTGCAAACATTGTTATCATGATCGGGCTCGCTCTCTTCACCAAGATGAGCAGGACCGGTAAGGCTATGCGCGCAGTGTCCGAGGATAAGGACGCGGCGGAGCTCATGGGTATCAATGTCAACAAGACCATATCCATCACCTTTGCGATAGGCAGCGCGCTCGCGGCTATAGCCGGAGTCCTGCTCTGTTCATCGTATCCGGTGCTTATGCCGACGACCGGCTCAATGCCGGGTATCAAGGCATTCACCGCTGCCGTTTTCGGCGGTATCGGCTCGATCCCGGGCGCTATGCTCGGCGGACTGCTCCTCGGCATAATCGAGATATTCGCGAAGTCATATATATCCACGCAGCTCTCGGACGCTATCGTGTTCGGCGTGCTGATCGTTGTACTGCTGGTTAAACCCACGGGTCTGTTGGGCAAGAAGATAGCGGAGAAGGTGTGAGGTGCGTATGGCAAGGAAAAAGAAAATAAGCAGCTTTGCTGTCAATAATATAAAATGCTACGGGCTTGTGATCCTGGCATTTCTCGTGCTTATGCCGCTGCAGTCGGCAGGGGTGCTGAACAATTCAGTGAGCGGTCAGCTCGTGCCTATCTGCGCTTATGTGGTGATGGCGATATCACTTAACCTCACCGTCGGCTACCTCGGCGAGCTGAGCCTCGGTCATGCCGGATTTATGAGCGTCGGCGCGTTCACGGGAGTAATTACCGCTGTCGCGCTCTCGCAGAGCGTTGCAGCGCCGGAGCTGAGACTGCTCGTATCCATAATCGTCGGCGGACTGTTCGCAGGTGTTGCGGGTCTTATCATCGGCATACCGGTACTGAGGCTCAAAGGTGACTACCTCGCGATAGTAACTCTCGCCTTCGGTGAGATCATAAAGAACATAATCAACTGTCTGTATGTCGGCATAGACGCGTCGGGACTGCATTTCAGTATGAAAAACACGAACGAGCTGAACCTCGACGCGGCAGGCAAGGTGATCCTGAACGGTCCGCAGGGCGCGGTAGGCATAACCAAGATCGCGACCTTCGGCGCGGCGATACTTCTGATACTCTTCGCGCTCTTTATCGTGCTGAACCTTGTGCACAGTAAAACAGGCCGCGCGGTATCGGCTATCCGCGATAACCGTATCGCGGCGGAGTCGGTGGGTATCGGCGTTACGCGGTATAAGCTCACCGCGTTCATAATCTCCGCAATGCTCGCCGGCATGGCCGGCGCTTTATACGCGCAGAACTTCTCCACCGTCGCGGCGCAGAAGTTCGACTTCAATCTGTCGATACTGATACTCGTATTCGTCGTGCTCGGCGGTATGCGCAACATCTTCGGCTCGATAATCGCAACGGCGATCCTGTATATGCTGCCCGAGCTTTTGCGCGGTATCGCGGACTACAGAATGCTTATCTACGCTATCATCCTGATAGCCGTTATGCTGCTTACGAATAATATGAAGGTAAGAGCGTTCATAGATACTGCCATGGCAAATATCAAGGGCAAGCTGGCAGGCAGGAAGGGAGGAAACAGCTGATGACTAAAATGGTACCGCTTCCGAGCAAAAGCATCGTCCCGGAGCGTGACGCAGAGCATGAGCCTATCCTCGAAACACACCGACTCGGTATAGACTTCGGCGGACTTACCGCCGTTGACGAGGTCACTCTTGCGATAGGCAGGACTGAGATAAGCGGACTTATCGGTCCGAACGGCGCGGGTAAGACGACGGTATTCAACATGCTCACAAATGTGTATAAGCCGACACGCGGCGACATCATGCTCGACGGCAAGCCGACCCAGGGCAAGAGCGTTGCGCAGGTCAGCCGCATGGGTATAGCGAGGACCTTCCAGAATATCCGCTTGTTCGATCAGATGAGCGTGCTCGACAATGTAAAGGTAGGTCTGCATAATGATATCCACCAGTCGCTGCTCGCATCGGTGACGCACGCGTTCGGGTTCAGAAAGTCGGAGAAGGAGGCAAATGAGCGCGCTCTGGAGTTCCTATCGTTCTTCAATCTCGATAAATTCGCGTATCAGAAGGCCGGATCGCTCCCTTATGGTGAGCAGCGCCGGCTTGAGATCGCGCGCGCTCTCGCTACCGAGCCCAAGATCATCCTGCTCGACGAGCCGGCGGCTGGCATGAACCCGTCCGAGACCGCGGAGCTGATGGAGAATATCCGCAAGATCAGGGACAAGTACCGGATCGCGGTGCTTCTGATCGAGCATGACATGAGCCTTGTCATGAACCTATGCGAGGGCATATGCGTTCTTGACCACGGCAAGGTGATAGCGAAGGGCACGCCGGACGAGATCAAGTCCAACCCGAAGGTAATCGAGGCATACCTCGGCAAAAAGAAGGAAAAGTAAGGAGGGACACGGATGGGAAAGATTCTTGAAGTAAATGATATAAATGTATATTACAACCAGATCCATGCGATCCGCGATGTCTCTCTGGAGGTAAACGAGGGCGAGATAGTCGCGCTCATCGGCGCGAACGGCGCGGGCAAATCGACAACGCTCCGCACCATCTCCGGTCTTTTGCGCTCAAAGACGGGCAGCATCATCTTTGATGGCGAGGATATCTCAAAGGTTGATGCATATAAGCTCGTAAGCCGCGGACTTTCGCAGGTGCCCGAGGGCAGACGCATATTTTTGCAGATGACCGTTCAGGAAAATCTGGATATGGGCGCGTTCACGCGCAAGGATGGTATAAAGGAGTCGATGAGGGCTGTTTTTGAGCAGTTTCCGCGACTCAAGGAGCGCAGGAACCAGGTAGCCGGAACGCTTTCCGGCGGCGAGCAGCAGATGCTTGCGATGGGCAGGGCTATCATGAGCCGCCCGAAGCTGCTGATGCTCGATGAGCCGTCGATGGGTCTTTCGCCTATACTGGTGCAGCAGGTGTTTGATATCATCAAGCTGCTGCATGAGAGCGGCACAACGATCCTGCTGGTTGAGCAGAACGCGGAAATGGCGCTTGAGATCGCCGACCGCGCATATGTGCTTGAATCCGGCTCGATCAAGCTCTCCGGCACCGGCGCGGAGCTGGCTGCCAGCGAGGAGATCAAAAAAGCATATCTCGGAGGATGATAGACTAAAACCGCTCAATCTGAGCGGTTTTGTTTTTGCTTTATAGGAAATTGCTTTCCTATAAAGCAAAAAGTGATTTATTTATGGAAAATTCCCGAAAAGGGGTTGACAAATGGGTTAGTTTATGCTAATATTAGTTTTGTAAGAGAGATTTATATAAGCGAAAGCGAATCTGAATATTTCTCTTGGCATGGGTGACAAATATAGTTTGATCTGTGTTTCTCCATATAAAATAAACTATAATAAGCCATAGTAGTTCCAAATATAAAAACCATTGTCACCTGTATAAGCAAAAAAGCGGGATGCATACACCCGCTTTTTTGCTGGTATTCTTTATTATACATCCTGCTTGAGCGGGTTGCCGTCAGCGTCCTTGTTGATCGTGCCGACCAGGATAAGGATGCCCTCGATCAGCCCCCAGATAGCGCCGATGCCGAAGCAGAAGGTGAGCAGGATCTGAGCTATTCCCTTGCCGGTGTAGCCGAGATAGAAGTTATGTACACCGAAGCCGCCGAGGAAGATGCCCAAGAGTCCCGCGGTCAGCCTTGATTTCGGCTCTGTGCCGACAGGGATGGCATGGAGCGCTGTGCCGCACTTCATGCAGACAGCTGCGCCCGGCTGTGTAGCCTCGCCGCAGACGGGGCAGAACTTATCGCCCTGACCCTTTACCACGCCGCATTTTACGCATACGGCAGCTATATCATCCATCTGATTTCCGCAGTTTTTACAAAACATAGTTATTACCTCCTTGGTGTTTTGATCAGTAAGATTTTTGTCTATAAAATCCGGAGCAGGAATAAAGCAAGATATCCCGCGAGGATCGCGGCGATAATCACGCGATCAAGCCGCTCATTCCCGAAAACATGCCCGTCGTACAGGATAAATATGTACAGCACCGGCACTGCCCAGAAGAGCGGATTGTACGAAAATGCCTCCGGCAGCCTTCCGTCAAGCGCCGCAAGCCATGCGCGAGTTGTTCCGCAGCCGGGGCACCTGATGCCGAGCGCGGCGCGGAAGATGCAGGGCATATCATGGATATACCACAGCGCCGCGAACGCGAGATATGCCGCGGTCAATATCAGCTTTGCCGGAAGATACCTGATTTTTTTGATCATCCTATTCCGCCTTTTACAAATGTATTCTGTAGTTAAACTGATTATATCACGATGCTCTTAAATAGTCAACACATTTCAATAAAAGGTGAGGTGAGGATATTTTTGAGCTGTTGTATGCAGCAGGGATCGTTATTTATGAGGAATATGGAATAAAGAGAATAGATAATAATACAAAAAACGCCAACGCAAGTTGGCGTTTTTTGTGGTGAACCACCCGGGAATCGAACCCGGGACAACTTGATTAAAAGTCAAGTGCTCTACCGACTGAGCTAGTGGTCCGTATGATGGGATGCAGCATACCGCTCGCCGGACACCGCTTTGCGATGCCGGTCGAGCCGCTACCTTTGGCAGGGATAGCAGGACTCGAACCTACGCATGACGGAATCAAAATCCGTTGCCTTACCGACTTGGCTATATCCCCATACATAGGCCTGCTATGATGCAGATCCGTTATAATGAAATTTCATCATAGGGAAAATTCCCTATGATGAAACATGGGGTGGATAGTGGGATTCGAACCCACGACATTCAGTGCCACAAACTGACGCTCTGACCAGCTGAACTATATCCACCATATGGCGCGAATGGAGGGGCTCGAACCCCCGGCCTACTGCTTAGAAGGCAGTTGCTCTATCCAACTGAGCTACATTCGCATATGGAGCGGGTGATGGGAATCGAACCCACACGACCAGCTTGGAAGGCTGGGATTCTGCCATTGAACTACACCCGCAGATGTTTGCCGATATCCGACTTTTCCTATTTTAGCATAGTCGTATGGATTTGTCAAGTCCCATTTTGAAAATTTTTGATAGTTATGCGGGATTCAGTGCTGTTTTGTGTATTTTGTCAGCATATATACCGCATCTGCGAACCTCTTTACATCATTTTGCGTATTGAAATAGCCGAAGGATACGCGCACACCGCCGCCGTTTTGGGTGCCGAGTGCCCTGTGCGCAAGCGGCGCGCAGTGGTAGCCGGCGCGGATGATGATGTCCTCTCCCAAAGCCTCCGCGGTCTCCGCGCTGTCAAGCCCGTCAATATTAAACAGCACTATCCCCGTATCGGGGCTGCCGTATAGCTTTATGCCGTCCATATCCATAAGCCGCTCGCGCAGGGCATCGGCAAGCATCCTTTCGTGCCTTCCGATATTTTCCGCGCCCTCGCCGAGAACGAAGCGTATCCCCTCGCGCAGGCCTGCGATGGCGGGGATGTTCTGCGTGCCGCTGTGGAATTTATCGGGCATGGTCACGGGCTGTGCGAGGCTCTCGCTCTCGCTGCCGGTGCCGCCGCAGATGACGGGGCGGAGCGCATCCGGCTCCTTGATATACAGAAGCCCCGTTCCCATCGGACCCATGAGCCCCTTATGACCGGGGCAGGCGAGCATATCGCAGCCGAGCCGCCGGACGGAGATATCGCATGTGCCCGCGCTCTGCGACGCGTCCAGCAGAAACCGCGCGCCTGCCGAATGCGCGGAGCGCGCAAGCTTTGCGGCGGGCTCCTTTGTGCCGCAGACATTGGAGATATGCGTCGAGACCGCGAGCGCGGTGGTGCTTTTCAGAGCGCGGCGGAAGGACAGCGGAGAAACATAGCCGTTTTTATCCGCTTTTGCTGCGGTGTAGCTGCCAAAGCGTGCGGCGGGGCGCAGCACGCTGTTGTGGTCCATCTCCGTAACGGCGATGTGATCGCCCTTTTTTAGTGTGCCGAGTATCGCGAGGTTGAGCGCGTGTGTGGCGTTCTGGGTAAAGACGATGTTCTCCGGCGTCGGGATGTCAAAAAGCTCCGCTGCCGCCTCCTGCGCCTCTATTATCACACGCACGCCGGATAAGCTGAGCTTGTTCAGCCCGCGCCCGGCATTGCCGCCGGAAAAGAGCGCGTAGCGCAGCATGGCGCCATAGACCCGGGCCGGCTTCCTGCGCGTGGTCGCGGCGTTATCAAGGTACAGCATTATAGACACGCCCGGCGGCATCGAGCCTTTCGCGGTAGAATTTCCGCACGGGCAGCTTATATCTTTGTATTATGCTCCGCACCGCGGCGTCATAGCTCTCGCCATAGCGGACGGCGTAGGTGCAGCCGCCGGTCTTTATCTGCGCCGGTGTCTGGATGACGCGCGCGGCGATATTCATATCCCGCGCGAGCGCGCGCGAAAGCCGCGACGCGGTGGTTATAGAACCTGTTGTTACAAGCATGTTATTCACCTCCTATGTATATCAGCCGACATTAAAGATGTGTATCGGGCGCAGCGCGGTGTAGCTGTAGGTCGATAGCGGCCGGTACAGGCTGTCTATGGTGTGCGCCGCGATAAGCACCGTGTCCGGCGTGCCGCGTCCGGCATCCACCACAACAGGCGCGTGGTCGAACCGTCCGCGCCCGTCAAGCTGCAGCTGGACTATGTCGCCCGGGCGTATCTCGCGGAGCGGCACAACGCGTCCCTGAGGCCCCGCGCCGCGGTTGCTGACGAGAAAATCATAAAGCTGCTCCACGCCCGTCCACGACGGCGTGCGGTCGCTTACGCTGCGGTAGAACCAGCCGGTAACGGGGCGGTAGTTCATCACGCCCGCGCCGGCAAAGATGCACTGCGAGGCAAAGTTCGTGCAGTCGCCGCCGATATATGAGAAGTCATAATATGCGGGATTCCGCGAAAATGCCCAACGCCTTGCGTACGCCACCGCCCGCGCTCTGTTATATACCATGTTCATCCCCCCTGTGGTATAGTATGAAATAGGGGAGAGGTTTGTGAAGCAGAGATCGGTCATATAAATTTCAGTTTATCTACCAAAGCTGAGTTTATTCAAAAACCGCGAAATTCCGTATTTTATCCATTGACTTGACACGGAAATGATGCTATAATATATATAACTATATCAATATGGGAGATCAGAAAGGAATGATCAGTTTTATGAAGAGCTTCTTCAAAAAAAGGCTGGCAGCGCTCGCTGCATCGGTCATGCTCATCTCATCGCTTGCGATGCCGGCTGTATCCAATGCCGCATTCAGCGATGTGCCGGACAGCAATGCGTATAAAACAGCCATCACAACACTCAGCAAGCTGAAGATCATCAACGGCTACGACGACGGTACCTTCGGGCCGGAAAAGGCCATCACCCGTGCCGAGTTCACAAAGATAGTCGTATTCGTCCTCGGCTACGGCGAGCTCCAGACTACGACCGATCAGTTTGAGGATCTGTCGCTCTCGCACTGGGCAAACACTTATGTCAAGACTGCATATGATCTCGGGATCATCAACGGCTACGACGATTTCACCTTCGGGCCGGACGACCCCGTTACATATGAGCAGGCGCTCAAGATGGTGGTATGCATGCTCGGCTACCAGACCGACGCCGAGGCAAAGGGCGGCTATCCCGAGGGCTACCGCGCAGAGTCGCTATCGATCGATCTGCAGAAGGACATAAAGGGCATCGAATACACCGCGAACGCGCCCAGAGAGATCATAGCGCAGGTAATGTACAACGCTCTTGAGGTAAAGCTGCGCGAAAACAACGGCACAAAATGGGAGACGACCAACAAGACCATCCTGAACGACTACCTTGATGTATATAAGATCAAGGCGACGGTGGTCGGCGTTGAGGAAAGCACTACAGCGGAATGCCGCGCAAAGCTCGGTCCCGGTCAGATCGCCGTTAAGGACAGTAAAACAGACGAGGAGATTGTTATCGACTACACCGAGTTCACGCAGTCACTCACCACGATGACCTCATATCTCGGTCAGACCGTACAGCTCTATTACAGGCTTGACGATGAAGACAAGTTCCTGGTGGAGATCGACAACGAGACCTCACGGAACGAGGAGATCACTATAAGCTCGTTTGATATTGCCGACTACTCGGAGCTTTCTCTGAAGTATTACCCCGACGAGAGCACAAAGACCAAGACGATAAAGCTTGATAAGAGAGATTATTCGGTAAGATACAACGGTCGCGCAGTTAACGAGCCTGTACAGTTCGCAGGCGAAAGCTACAGCCTTGAGGATGTGCTCGAGACATGGCTCGATCCGAAGTCGGAGTACTTTATCTACGGTACCGCGCGCATAATCGACTCGGGTGCGGACGGATCATATAATATTATAGACATATATGACTACGATACCATAGTGGCGCTCTCAACTCCTACCTCGCCCGAGTACAAGGTATCGGACAAAACCGTAGCCGGAAACGCGCTCCTGCTCGACCCCGATGCGGCAGACTATAAATTTACGCTCACACGCGACGGATCGGATATAACACCATCATCGGTAAGAGCCGGAGATGTCCTCACCGTCGCTGCAAACCTTGACTACGACTACATCACGGTATATGACACAAACGCCAGCGTTACCGGCACGATAACTGCGATAAACACAAATGCCGATACCGCCGAGGACAGAACGATCTCGATAGATAATGTAAAGTACCATGTGAGCCCCCGCTTCCTCTACTACATGGAAGCCAAGGAGCAGCGCACGCTTGAAACAGGGATGCAGATAACGGCATATACCGACTATCTCGGCACGCTCGAATGGGGTACGGTGGCCAAGTCCACCTCATATTATCCGTATGCATATGTTGTGGACGCGTCAGAGGACGGCGCAGACATCTTCCTCAAGCTGTTTGCGCCGACAAGCACAACGGCGACCACCTTTACATCATCGACCTCATACAAGGTGAAAAACTTTAAGATCCAGGAGGACAATCCGAAGCTGAACAACAAAAGGAGTTCGCCTGAATCTATCCTCAGCGCTCTCAGGGCAAACGCGGAGGGCTTGAATCCGGACGAGGACATCGCAAAGATAAGCGGCGTGAAGCTCACGGGCTATAACCAGCTCATAAAGGTCGGCTTCAATTCCTCCGGTGAGATCGCCGAGGTAATAACTCTCGATCAGGCTGCGTCCGGCGGGACCAACGAGGAAAACAACAAGATCGTAATGTATAAGCAGATGGATCCGGCAGCGAGGTACTATGTGGCATCATCGGCTGTCAAGACGTCGTCAAAAGGCACCACCTTATATTCGTTGAAGAGTACCACTCCGCTTTTCGTCATCCCCAAGGACAGGACAAAGGTGAACAACTATTCACTCAAGTCCGCGATCACCTCGAACACTATGTCAACGAGCGGCAGCTACTATCTTGACGCGTACGATCTGAGCACGACCAAGTATCCGTCGGTGCTGCTCGTTTACAACACCAACTTCAAGAGCGGCAACGCTATCACATATTCATCCGCATACAAGCTGCTTGCCGAAAACATAAAGCAGGAATTCGACACGACCGACGGCGATACATATGATATGCTCTACACATACAACACCGCAACGACTGTCTCCAAGACAAAGATCAGCTCCGAGTATGCGGATCTCTTTGCAAACCTCACCAAGGGCGATGTTATCCTGAGCGGCACCGACAGCGACAAGCTCGCAGACTCCGTCATGGTCGCGGTACGCTTTGACGATATCAAGCGGAATCTCAACGGCTATGCAACAGAGGTAAAGGGTGAGGACGGAGAAGCGTCCGGACATGAATACTTCAACTGGCGCGAGCAGCAGGAGCAGACCGAGGCAAACAACTGGCAGAAGTATGTGTTCGACTTCCGTTATCCGAAGCCCAACCAGACTGAGGCATCAGATAACTACTACTACACCGGCGGCAATACTACGGGAATATCCTCCCGCGCGTTCATGTGCAACATCATGCAGGTGCTTACCGATGAGAACAAGCTGTATGTAACGCAGGACGGCTTTGACGATCTCGGCATCCTCAACGAGGACGACTATCTTGAGGTCAAGGTATCGTCATCAACAAAGATACTGAGATATGACGCAGAAGAGGAGGAGTTCACTCCATATGTCAAGGGCACGGATTCCACGGCGCTTACAGTGAACGACCTCAAAGGCTCTGAAAACTACGGTGTAAACTGTTCAAAGGTGCTTATCACCTATGTTTCAGGCTCGACCTCCGGATCAACGGCATCACCTACGGCTAAATTCATCATAATCTACGGAGAATGATAATTATACAAACTATAGCAAAGGGCAGGCAGTGACCTGCCCTTTAAAACAGATGGATACAATGGATAATATTACACAATATCTTACGACCGGATATATCGCGCGTGATGTGCGGTGCTTTGACGAGGTCGCCTCGACCAATACCGAGGCAAAACATGCCCGTGACGCGCAAAACGGCGCGCTGTTCATCGCCGACACGCAGACCGCAGGACGCGGCCGCCTCGGTCGCAGCTGGATATCGCCCAAGGGATGCGGGATATGGATGTCGCTTTTGCTGACACCGGATATCGCGCCGGAGCGGATACCGCAGATCACGCTTGTCGCAGGGATGTCGGTGTGCCGCGCTATAGGCGCCGGCGCCATGATAAAATGGCCGAACGATATAGTTATCGGCACAAAAAAGGTGTGCGGGATCCTCACCGAATACAGCGGCGGCAGGGTCATATGCGGCATAGGGATAAATGTGAACACGCGTGCGTTCCCGGAAGAGCTCTCGCATATCGCGACCTCGATCTATCTCCAAACGGGGCGCGAGACCGACCGCGCGGCACTCACCGCGGCGGTGATGAATGAATTTGAGCCGCTCTATGACAGGTTTTTAAGCGGCGGCTTTGCCGCGCTATCAGACGAATATAAGGCGCGGTGCGTGACGATCGGAAGAGAGGTCACAGTGACTGGCGCGGGCGAAGCTGTATCCGGCACCGCGACAGGCATAACGCCCGACGGCGGACTGGTGTTGGACACCGAAAACGGGCAGAAAATCATAACCTCGGGCGAGGCATCAGTCCGGGGAATATATGGATATATATAATCACAGAAAGAAGGAATACAAAATGGCAAAGGGAAATATTTCAGTAGACTCGGAAAATCTGTTTCCGATAATCAAAAAATGGCTTTATTCGGATAAGGATATCTTTTTAAGAGAGCTTATCTCAAACGGCTGCGACGCTATAACGAAGTATAAAAAGCTGGCGCTCTCCGGCGTTGCGGAGCCGGATAGCGACTACCGCGTAACGGTGACGGTAAATAAGGAGAAAAAGACGCTCACCGTTTCCGATAACGGTATCGGCATGACAGCGGAGGAGATCGACCGTTACATAAACCAGATCGCCTTCTCCGGCGCTACAGAGTTTTTGGAGAAATACAAGGATGAGACCGACGCGGGCGCGCAGATCATCGGTCATTTCGGACTTGGCTTTTACAGCGCGTTCATGGTATCAGACAGGGTGGAGATAGACTCTCTCTCATATACCGACGGCGCGAAGGCTGCAAAATGGTCATGTGACGGCAGCATGGAGTTTGAGCTGACAGACGGCGAAAGAACTGAGCGCGGCACGACGATCACTCTCTATATCGCAGAGGACAGCGCGGAGTTCTTAGATGAATTCAAGGTACGCGAGATCCTCAGAAAATACTGCGCGTTCCTGCCGGTAGCCGTATATCTTGAGGACGCGAACGCACCCGAGCCCGAGGACGGCAAGGAGAAGCCGGAGCCGAAGCCGATCAACGAGACCGATCCGCTCTGGATGAAGAAGCCGTCAGAATGCACCGACGAGGAATATAAGGAATTCTACCGGAATGTGTTCATGGACTTCAACGAGCCGCTGTTCTGGATACATCTGAATGTCGATTATCCGTTTAACCTCAAGGGCATACTTTACTTCCCCAAGATCAACCACGAATTCGCGGGTATCGAGGGTCAGGTGAAGCTGTTCAACAACCAGGTGTTCGTTGCCGACAACGTAAAGGAGGTAATTCCGGAATTTCTGCTGCTGTTAAAGGGCGTTATCGACTGTCCGGATCTGCCGCTGAATGTTTCGAGAAGCTTCCTGCAGAACGACGGATATGTCAAGAAGATATCCTCGCACATCACGCGCAAGGTCGCGGATAAGCTCGTGAGCCTCTATAACTCCGACAAGGAGAATTACGAGAAGTACTGGGAGGATATAAACATCTTCGTGAAATACGGCTGTATGCGTGACGATAAGTTCTATGAGAAGGTCAAGGACGCGATCATCTATAAGGACACCGAGGGCGCGTATAAGACGCTCACAGAGCTTACCGGCGGCGCTGAGAAGGCGGAGATCTACTACATCACCGACCCCGTACAGCAGTCGCAGTATATAAACATGTTCCGCGCCGAGGGCAAGACCGCGGTAGAGCTTCCGGCGGTGATGGACACGCACTTCATCTCCTTCCTTGAAATGAAGGATCCCAATATCAAGTTCCGCCGCATAGACTCGGCTGTATCGGAGATCACCGGCGACGGCGAGGTGGATGAGGAAAGGAACAAGGCGCTCATCGAGGCGTTCAAGACGGAGATCAATGATGATGCACTCAAGATCGAGGTAGAGCCGCTCAAAAACGAGGCTGTTCCGGCGGTGCTGACGCTTTCGGAGGAGTCGCGCCGTATGCAGGAGATGTACAAGAGCTACGGTCAGCAGTTCGCGGGCATGGCGAACATGTTCCACGACGAGTTCACGCTTGTCTTAAACAGCAACAACAGTCTCATAAAGCAGCTTGACACGCTTGATGAGGACACAAAGAAGCTCGTTATCGACCATGTCTATGACCTTGCGAAGCTCTCGCACTCACCGCTCGACTCCGAGCGCATGAGCGCGTTCGTAGCCCGCTCGAACGAGCTGCTTTCGCGCCTCTATAAATGATAAAACAGCTTTTTGACGCGCTCACGCTATCGGACAGCGAGCGCGCTGAAATAACGGAATACTATAGCACCTATCATAAGGACAGCATCTCGCCGCTCTCCCGCTCGCTCTATGACGAGTTCAAAAGGACGGGGCGGCGCATAGGCTTTGAGGATGTGTATTTCGACCGCCGCAGACGGCTCGCCGGCACTTTCATGATGTGCAGGGCATACGGCGACAGATATCTTGACGAGCTTTGCGCTCTGATATACGCGGTATGCGACGAGGAGACCTGGGCGCTGCCGGCGCATACGGCGGCAGCGGAGGATATCCGACACGAGATAGACCTGTTCGCCGCAGAGACCGCCATGACCTTAAAGGAAATGGCGTATCTTATGGGCGGCAGCCTGCCGGAGGATGTAAGGGAGCGGATAGATGCCGAGATAACGGAGCGCGTTATAAATGTGTTTGAGAGCCGCCGCTTCGGCTGGGAGACCGCCGAGGAGAACTGGTCGGCAGTCTGCGCGGGATGTATAGGCATCATATACCTCTATAACGGCACGCCCGTTCCGGAGCGGATCATGGACGCGATGAGGGCATACCTGCGCGGCATAGCGCCCGACGGCGCGTGCATGGAGGGGCCGGGCTATTACAGCTACGGCTTCGGCTACTATGTATATTTCGCGGCGCTTTTGCGCGAATTCACCGGACGGGATATACTGAGCGCGGAGAAGGTCATGAGGCTTGCCGCATTTCAGAGCAGCATGTACCTCTGCGGCTGCGTGCCGAGTTATTCGGACTCCGACGCGGGCGTAAGACCGCTCATGGGGCTTACTAATATGCTCGGCAGCCTGTTTCCCGAGATCCCCGCGCCGGATATGGACGCAGTACGAAATGACGAATGCGGACGCTGGGCACCGTATATCCGCTCATATCTGTACAAAGCGCCGCAGAAGAAGGCGGCAGCCGGCGAGGCGGTATATGAAAGCTCGCAGCTCTATATCTGCCGCCGCGAGAGGTTCTCGGTATTCATAAAGGGCGGACACAATGCCGAGCCGCATAACCACAACGACATCGGTAGCCTTATCATAACCGATAACCGCCGCCAGCTGATCTGTGACATCGGCTGCGGCGAATATACCGGCGACTATTTCAATGACGAAAAGCGGTATAGCATCCTCACCTGCTCGTCGCTCGGGCACAGTGTACCTATAATAAACGGTAAGGGGCAGAAAAACGGCAGAGCATACCGCGGCAATTCATTTTCCGCCGGAGGCGGCAGGGCAAGGCTCGACATCAGCGGCGCGTATGAGGGCGATATAACGCTCATACGCGAGCTTGAGGTCACCGATAGCGGAGTTATTCTCCGCGACCGTATAGAGGGCGCTGAGAGCGTCACAGAGCGGCTTATAACCGATATAAAGCCGCGCGTATCAGGCGGCGCGACATATATAGATAACCTTATGCTTGACCGCCCGGCGAGCGTCACAAAGGAGCCCATAAAGGATCACAGCGGCTGTGACCGCGCAGTGTATCTTCTGGACTTTGCGGCAGGGGATGAGTTCGTTTTGAAAATAACCATGAAGGAGTAGGAATATGAAGCGTATACTTGTATTTTCGGACAGCCACGACAGGCTCGCGCTATGCGAGAAAACGATCAAAAATGTGCCGTGTGATCTGATACTCCACGCCGGCGACTATGCGCGCGACGCGCAGGAGCTGAAAAAGCGGTTCCCGGACAAGGAGCTGATCTATGTACGCGGCAACTGCGACATCCACGCCTACGCTCAGGATGACGAGATCATCGAGCTTGACGGCGTGAGGATATTCCTCACCCACGGGCACAAGTACGCGGTAAAATACGAGGACAGCTACCGCACGCTCACCGCGGCGGCAAAGGCAAAGGACTGCTCTGTTGCGGTGTTCGGGCACACGCATGAGGCGTACACCGGAGAAAATGACGGCGTTCTGCTCCTCAACCCCGGCAGCGCGCGCTTCTCCTACGGTGTGATAGAGATAGAGAACGGCAAGCCAAAGGCGTGCGTGATCCGCGACGAGGCGTGGAGCCGCTGATCTTCTGAATAAAAAATAAAAAGGAGATATATCATGAAAAAATTAAAGGACTATGAATTCTGGTTCGTTACCGGCTCACAGCATCTTTACGGACCCGAGACACTGGAGCAGGTAGCAAAGGACTCCAAAACGATAGTTGACGGGCTCAACGCCGCGGGCACACTTCCGTGTAAGCTCGTCTTAAAGGACACGGTAAAGACTCCGGCGGAGATCACCGCGCTCTTCAAGGAGGCGGCATATGACGACCGCTGCGCCGGCGTTATCACATGGATGCACACCTTCAGCCCGTCAAAGATGTGGATAAACGGGCTCAAGGACTACAACAAGCCGTTTCTGCACTTCCATACCCAGTGCAACCGCGAGATACCGTGGGACGGCATAGATATGGACTTTATGAACCTCAACCAGAGCGCGCACGGCGACCGCGAGCACGGGTTCATCGGCGCAAGGCTCAGGATGCCGCGCAAGATAGTTGTAGGCTACTGGGAGGACGAGGAGCCGCAGAAAAAGATCGCGTCATGGATGCGCTCGGCTGTCGGTGTTATGGTCAGCCGCAGCTTCAAGATGGTACGCTTCGGCGACAATATGCGTCAGGTGGCAGTCACCGAGGGCGACAAGGTCGAGGCGGAGATCAAGCTCGGCTGGGATGTTGAATACCGCGGCATAGGCGATCTGGTGGAGTACATCAAAAATGTCACCGATGCCGAGGTTGACGCGAAGATGGACGAGTACGCCGGGAAATATGATATGGACACAGATAACATCGAGTCGGTACGCTATCAGGCGCGGACCGAGGTCGCATTGGAAAAGCTCTTTAACGACTACGGCTACGGCGCGTTCACGACCAACTTTGAGGATCTCCACGGCATGGAGCAGCTGCCCGGACTTGCTGCGCAGGATCTCATGGCAAAGGGCTACGGCTTCGGCGCGGAGGGCGACTGGAAGGTAGCGGCAATGACGGCGATCATGAAGGCGATGGCAGAGGGCATGGACGGCGGAACGGCGTTCATGGAGGACTACACCTACCACATGCCCAAGGGCGGTGAGCATATCCTCGGCGCGCACATGCTCGAGGTCTGCCCGTCGGTGGCATCGAACAAGCCGAAGATACAGGTGCATGAGCTGGGCATAGGCGACCGCAAGGCGCCGGCAAGGCTTGTGTTCGACTCGAAGAACGGTGACGCGATAGTCGCATCGCTCGTGGATATGGGCGGCAGACTGAGGCTCATAGTAAACGACATAGAGGCGTGCAATCCGCTGCATCCGATGCCGAATCTGCCGGTAGCGGGCATCATGTGGAAGCCGCTGCCGTCGCTTGCGGTATCGGCGGAGAGCTGGATCCTCGCCGGCGGCGCGCACCATACTGTGCTGAGCTATGATGTGACCGCGGAGATGATGCACGACTGGGCAAGGATGATGGGGATAGAGTATGTCCACATCGGAAAAGAGACCACGGTAGAGGCTCTCGAAAAGGAGCTGTTCTGGAACGACATAGCATATAAGCT
>CAMNAT010000003.1 GCA_946531785.1 uncultured Oscillospiraceae bacterium | reverse complement strand
GCGTCCATACCGGTGGGTGCTACTCTTGTATCGGATGCGCTTCCCGTTACCTCTACTTCAAGATGATACGCGCCCGCGGGAGCGTCCACGCGGTAGATCATGCCGCCGTAGTTGAAATCGTCACCATCATTACTGTTAGTCTTGGTGTGGGTGTATTCCGCACCCTTTTCCGTTACCTTTGCGCCGTCTGATGATACTGTTATATCCGATATAGGTGCTACCTGTCTTGCATAGCCCTCAGGCATTATCGCCGATGAATACTCCGTAAAGCCCTGACCCGCCTCGGCTGTGTATTCCTCCGCTGCAGACATTTCTGTAAAATCAACGGTTATAGTCTTTGCAGCGGGTGCGTCTGTAGGTGCTTCTGTTGCTGTCGCAGTTGGTGCTTCTGTTTCTATAGTAGCGTCTGACGGAGTTACCGGATCACACAGGGGTTCCATGCCGTCCAATGAATCCCAGACATATACCATGTTAGCCTCAAAACCTTCAAGAACAGCTTGGTTTCCGTCTGTGATCTCAGCTGTTTTGATACCTTTTAATACTTCGTTCTCAAATTTCACTCCTATTACCACTCCGCTTACTTTTTCTGATAAAGATACCGATGTATCCTCGCCTGATATCACCGCCGTTGCATTAAGCTTTTCTTCTGCCAATACCGGGACGGAAGTCATACCCACAGCTATCGCCAAAGCGGTAAGCGCTGATAATACTTTTTTATGCCACATATTCTGTAAACCCCCTCATTATATAATTATCTGATTATATTATAGCACGATAAGCAGTTAAAATAAAGCGAAAAGTTTGTGCTTTTTTAATGAATTCTTGCTATATAAAATGGCAGACGAATTGCCGTCTGCCATGCTCTCTCGTTTTTGCTGTTATTTTTTCAGATAATTATTATATACAGTCTCAGCGGACTCCTTATCCGGAGCTACAATAAGCGTAACGGTATCGCCAAGTGTTTCTATGACCGCTGAATCCAGCTTTGCGACCTCATCGGGACGATACTCCTTATATTTCGTCTTCAACGCCTCAGCATGCGCGGTAAGCTTATCTCTGACTGCCGACACCGATTTTGTTTTGACAATAATGAACTCGTCTGCGACTGCCTCGGTGCTGATATACGCCTTGATCTCCTCATAATCACCCGGATTCAGATAGAGATATTTAGCTGCCGCCTCCTGTGACAGCGCTGTCAGCTGTTCACTGTACTTTACATCATTATTCAAACGTTCAGCAAGCTCATCGGCTGCGATCTCATCCTTCGTTCCGCACGCCGTCATCATGCCCGCACACATGATAATCGCTGTTAAAGCATACAGTTTCTTTTTCATATCAATCTCCATTCTTGACCTTTGCCGAATCCTTAAGAACATTCACAGTCGGTGCCGGTGTATCTGTAGGCTCCGTCTGAGCCGAGGAGGATCTTGTTTCTTCCTCATCTTCCTCTTCTTCATCATCGTTGTTGTTTACAGGCTTCTGAGTTGCTTTTTCCTTGTCCTCTGAGGGAGAGGAACTGCTGCTCTCAGGTATATATGAGTTATCTGTAATATACTTCAAAAGCTCTATACAGCAATCACGGTTAAGGTTTATGCCATCCGCAGAAACACCGTTATAAAGATAGCTTCCGGAGCCCAATGCCGATATACTATTGACATAATAAACCTTCTGATCTGCCGCGATAGACAGGATCTTTTTGTTATATTTCTTGATATTATCAAGTGACATGCCATATCTTGCTTCGTCAGACGCTGCCTTATCAGTCGGCGGTATGCCTATCAGATATATCTGTGCATTTGTCTGATACGACTTCACCTTTTCCACAAGCGATCTGTAGCTGCGGGCAAACTCGTTTACATCGTCCGATGCGATCTCACGCTCGCCAAAGGACAGGAACACCTTTGAAAACTTCTTGCTTTTCAGCTGATCTGCAGCTGCGGTGTTGCCGTACCCCACGATCGTTGTATATACATTATCGACCGTGAGTATAGGCGACGAATAGAAGTCGGTGTTCTGCAAAAGGTCATACATCGCTATCGTGTCAGCAACTGAATTGCCTAAAAACGCCGAATCGTTAAAGAATGATGTATTTACCTCGCTTATATCAATAGCAGACTTATACGGTGAAAATGACGGAGCCTCGGACGCAACGTTCTCAGTACTGCTTACCGCAGGGCTTTTTGAGGATTGTTTACCTGAACACCCTTTTGAAGCAACAGCAATTATAACAGCTATCACAGCCAATAAAACGACAACAACGGCACATATCGCTCTGCGCCTGTCACGCCTCTTTCTCTCTCTCCTTCGGCGCTCCTGTTCGCGTTTCCACGCCATTTTAGATTTAGCCATCGCCAATGTCACCTTTCTATCATATTATTTTAACAGCTCTATTGCTTTATTTAACTGTGTATCTTTCTCATGCGGTATCATCGAAACATACGAGTCTGCAAGCTCTTCAGGAAGACTCACTTTATGATCCGGCTCAATACCGATTTCATGGATGCATACGCCGCTCGGGGTGTAATACTTCGCGGTAGTCAGTGATATTCCCGATCCGTCCGGGAACGACATCACTTCCTGAACTATGCCCTTACCATAGCTGGTCTCTCCGACGACTACAGCTTTGTTGTTATCCTTCAAGGCGCCCGTAAGAACCTCAGCAGCACTCGCGCTGTTTCCATTTATCAGGACAGCCATCGGGATGCCAAGCTCTGATTCCTTTGATTTGTATTCCTTTCTAACGCCTGATCTTGTTTCAGTGTAAGTTATAAGACAATCACCCAGAAGGTAATCCGCAACATTGCATGCTACCGGAAGAACCCCGCCCGGATTATCACGAACATCTATGATGAGCTTTTTCATCCCCTGCGACATCAGCTCTTTTGCTTTTGCCTTGAACTCCGTATATGTCGTTTCTTTTGATGCATTGCCGTGTGTGTTAAATTCCGATATCCTTATATATCCTATCTCGCTGTCAAGCATTTCGCCTTTTACGGAATGCGCGGAGATCTCCTTGCGCTCGATAGTATACTCCGAAACGGATCCATTACGCTCAATGGAAAGCACCACACTTGTTCCGGCTTTCCCGGACTTTATCCGGCTCACACATGCGTCCAGCTCCCCACCGGAATACGAGTTCCCGTCTACGGCAAGAATATAGTCGCCCGGAAGCAGTCCCGCCTCGCGCGCCGGTGAATCCTCTGTTGGCGCGATTATGATTATTTTATCAGCAGCCTCATCAACAGATACAACTATGCCGACACCGACATAGCTGTCCTCAATATTGGAGGTATAGCTTTTGAACTCATCAGCAGAAAAATATGAGGTATACGGCTCATCCAGCGCAGCAACATAACCCTTTAATGCTGCATCCTCCATTTTATTGACATCATAATTATCATAAAGATATTCATTCCTTATGAGATCATTTATCCTGTCAAGCTTCGTACCCGCCAGGGCTCCTGTTTGAGTATTTGATGCAAGACCCGCCCAAGGCGCCAGCACTGTGTCATATGTTCTTACCGCAGCACCTGTCACAGCAGCAGCAACTACCGCAGTTATAAGGCACTTAACAAAAGTCTTCAATCACAAATCTCTCCTTGTATAGTCAAAAAGGCTGTCCGTTAAATGACAGCCTGTTGATTCTTTGATCATATTTTCATCGGGTTTGATATCAGGTACTTATGTACCATCATTGCAACCTTGAATACGATAGCCTGATCAAACTTCCTGAGATCCAGTCCTGTAAGCTTATATATCTTCTCCAGTCTGTACACAAGAGTATTTCTGTGTACGAACAGCTGTCTTGATGTCTCGCTCACATTCAGATCATTCTCAAAGAACTTGTTGATCGTGAGTATCGTCTCATCATCAAGAGTCGTGATATCACCCTTTTTGAATACCTCCTGCAGGAACAGCTCACAAAGCTTTATCGGCAGCTGATAGATAAGTCTGCCAATACCAAGGTTGTCATAGCTGAGGATATTCTTTTCCTCTGAGAACACCTTGCCTACCTCTATCGCGATCTGCGCTTCCTTATAAGAAGTGTTGAGCTCATCGATGTTTGAAGCTACAGTCGAGAGTCCTATGAC
The DNA here is from genome assembly GCA_946531785.1 of uncultured Oscillospiraceae bacterium. GTDB lineage: Bacteria > Bacillota > Clostridia > UBA1381 > UBA1381 > Ornithomonoglobus. The sequence goes on along the minus strand of CAMNAT010000003.1, from coordinate 21,937 downwards.
TACCTGATTCATTATCTCTGAATTTGCGGTATCAAGAATCTGGTGAGCCAGCTTTTCAAGCTCTTCTGGTTTAAGAACTTCTTTAAGCTCCTTTATGAGTACGATATTATTTGAATCAATGCTGATAACAAAATCGCGTTCCTTGTCCGGGAACATATTCCTTACCACTTCATATATGCTGCTCTCTCCTGAGCCGGTGACCTTTATGAAAAATACAGCTCTCGGGACATCACAATCAACATGCAGCTCGCGCGCCTGCTGATGAAGGTCGAACGAGATGAGATTATCAAAAATAATGTTCTGCATAAAGTTCGTCTTATCATACTTTTCGTCATAATAATGACGGACATTGTTAGCCGCGACCGCTACCGCGTTACAGCAATACTTCGCAGTCTCATCCGTACCCTCAACATATACTATATACTCCGCATACGGCTTGTTAGCCATAGAGCGGATGGTAAAACCATTCTTAAACAAAAGCTTATCACTCGACGATGCGGCCGAAACAAGCTCCTCCATTATATCTTCATCAGGCTCAAGTGCATTGTACGCAAGAACAAGACCCTGCGAATCAGCAATACCGAATCTTTTAGGAAATATCTCAGCCATCTGTGATACTATATCCTGAAACGCTTTACTTATCATTTTTCTGCCTCCTATTCCCGTATCGGATCAATTTACAGTCTTTAAAAACAAACCATATTATACAAAAATATTATACAACATTTCAAACAAATTTTCAAGCATTTTTTACAAAAAATCAGATTATTTTTTTATCCTGTTGTAAACTGGCTTGTGTATAATCTTTTATAAAAGCCGTTCTTTTTGATCAGCTCCTCATGACTCCCCTGCTCAACGATATGTCCGGAATCCATAACAAGGATCGTATCGGCATTTCGTATAGTTGAAAGCCTGTGCGCAACAACAAAGCTCGTCCGTCCCTGCATAAGCCTGTTGAAGTCCTTGCCTATTGCCAGCTCAGTGCGTGTATCTATTGACGAGGTAGCCTCATCAAGAATGAGCATAGATGGCGGGTCAAGCATTATACGCGTTATGGATATAAGCTGCTTCTCGCCCTGAGAGAGATTGCCTCCGCTGTTTGAAATAACAGTGTCAAGCCCTTGCGGCAGACGGCGTATTATTCCCCATGAGCGCGCCGACTTTGCCGCTGCGATCACCTCATCATCTGATATACCCGTTCTGCCCATCAGTATATTATCTCGCACAGTTACTGTTTTCAGCCATGTCTCCTGCAATACCATCCCGAATGATCTCCTTACAGACTTCCGGGACATATCCCGTATATCCCTTCCGTCTATTGAAACAGAGCCGCTATTTACATCGTAAAACCGCATCAACAGATTTATAAGTGTTGTCTTGCCGCAGCCGGTATGCCCGACAATAGCGACATTCTCCCCGGGCTTTACCGAAACAGAAAGAGCTTCGATAAACGGCTTATCCTCCTGATACGAGAAGGAAACATCTGACATAACAACACTGCCCTTTACATCCATAAGCTCTGTATCGGCTTTATCATCTTCCGGCTCCGCATCTATAAGCTCCAGCAATCTTGCCGTACATGCAACAGCGTTCTGCAGCTCGGCAAAGACTCCGGATATTTCATTAAACGGTTTAGTATACTGATTGGCATAGCTCAAAAAGCTTGCAAGCTGACCGACTGATATTAAGCCGAAAACACCACCGCTGCCGCAGGCTATGAATGCACCTATCAATGCGACTGCCGCATAAACGATGTTATTCACAAAGCGCGTTGCCGGATTTGTAATTGAAGAAAAGAATACTGCCTTCAACGAGCTTTTTCGCAGCCGCTCATTTATTTCATCAAATTCTTTCGCTGCCGTTTTTTCTTGCCCGAAAGCATTTACTACCTTCATATTACTTATCATCTCGTCAGTGAACGCTGTCTGCTCACCGCGTATCACCGATTGCTCACTGAACATGGAATATGTCCTGTTTGCGATAAACCTTGCTACAAAAAGTGATATCGGAGTGAGGATAACGACTGCAAGAGCGATAAAGACATTTATGCGGAACATAAAATACAAAGTACCAAGAATCGTTACGATTCCGGTAAACAGCTGAGTAAAGCCCATCAAAAGTCCTTCGCCCATCTGATCGGCATCGGAAATGATACGGCTTGTGATATCGCCGCTCTGATGCGAATCGATATATGACAGTGGCAGCCTCTGCATTTTTCTGAATGCATCGTTTCTTATATCTCTCACGACGCTGTAGGTTATCCTGTTATTAATCGTGTTCATTATCCACTGGCAGACCGCCGTAATGCCTATAACAGCGCCTATTTCCATCAGCACGAATGAAAGCGTCCCGAAATTGACCATGCCCTCACCCGCAATAGCATCGACTGCCCGTCCGACAAGCACAGGGACATATAAAGTCAATATCGTGGTGATAAGCGCCAGTACTACAGACAGCACGAACCACATCCTGGATCTCTTTATATATTCCCACAATCTTTTTAGTGTCCCTTTATTCTTCATTGCTATCCTCCTCAGGGAATTGAGAATAGTATATCTCCCTGTATATCTCGCAATCTTCGAGCAGCTCATCATGTGTGCCGACACCTACCGCCGCGCCGTCATCTAAAACGATGATCTTATCAGCATCCATTACTGATGCCGCGCGCTGGGATACCACAAACACCGTCGGCGAAAACGGAAGCTCTCTTATCGCCTTTGAAAGTGCCGCGTCCGTCGCAAGATCCAACGCCGATGCGCTGTCGTCCAATATAAGGATCTCCGGCTTTTTTACAAGCGCTCTCGCTATTGTAAGCCTCTGCCTCTGACCGCCGGAAAGATTTGATCCACCCTGCTCTATTTCATAATCAAGACCCTTTTCCTCAATCAATTCCTTTGCCTGCGCCGCTTCTATGGCGCTTATTATATCGGCATCCGTATATTCAGAGCCGAAGCCTACATTTGAGCGGATAGTTCCCTTAAAAAGAGCCGCCGATTGAGGTACGATACCTATCTTATCAAGAAGCGTCTCCCTATCATAATCGCGCACATTAATGCCGTCTATAAGTACCTCGCCGGATGCGGTATCATAAAATCTCGGTATCAGATTAATAAGAGTTGTTTTTCCCGAGCCTGTACCTCCGATTATACCGATCTTTTCGCCGCGTTGCGCGCTGAATGAGATATCTTCAAGCGCTGCGGCCGCGCAGCCCTTGTAGCATGCAGAAGCACCCCTGAATTCCACCGCGGGAGAGTCATTTTTCCCCTCCATTACAGTACCGTTTTCCATGCTGCTGTTTGTATCCATTATGTCTGATATCCGTCTGCCGCAGGCTATGGCTCTTGATATGGATATTATCATATTCGCAAGCTTTATAAGCTCTACAAGTATCTGACTCATATAGTTATAGAGAGCTACGACCTTTCCCTGCGTCAGCAGTCCGAGCTCTACGCGTATCGCGCCGCGCTGTATGAGCCAGATGACCGCAAGGTTTATGATAACATATGTCACTGGATTCAGAAGCGCCGAGATCCTCCCCACCGCCTTTTGCGCGTTGGTAAGGATATCGTTCTCCTCCGTGAATCCTTCCGTTTCGCGATCCTCGGCGGTAAACGCCCTGATCACCCTGACTCCGGTAATGTTATCACGCGTCTTTGTAGTAATACGATCAAGCAGTTTCTGCACGCCCTTATACATTGGCATTGTAAAGAGCATTATCCCGAACACAACGAGCGCCAGTACCGGTATAGCCGCAACAAAGATAAGCGCGCAGTCAAAGTCTACGGTAAACGCCATTATCATTGCTCCGAACACCACGAACGGCGAGCGCAAAAACAGACGGAGAGTGAGATTTACCCCGGACTGCACCTGATTGATATCAGAGCTCATACGGGTAATGAGCGTAGGCGCACCGAGAGTATCAAGCTCGGTATAAGAAAGTGATGTTATATGCTTAAACAGAGCCGATCTCAGCCTTGCCGAAAAGCCGACAGCCGCTTTTGCTGCGAAGTATTGCGCTGTGATCGAGCATACGAGACCGATAATGCCCAAAAAGACAAGGATAAGGCACATGCGCGCTATATATCCATGATCGCCCTCGGCTATTCCTTTATCAATTATAGCCGCCACAACAAGCGGCACGAACAGCTCAAACGATGCTTCAAGCAGCTTGAACAGTGGCCCAAGTACGCATTCCTTTTTATAATCGCTAAGATATTTCAAAAGCTTTCTCACAAGCCAAAACCTCCGGGTATTACTTTTGTTTCTGCTTCAGTATCCTGCCGACCGCGGCATCAAGCACCTCCATAGGTATCGTTCCGTTCTTCACAGCCGATAACACCTCATTATACGCCTTATCAAGATCTGACACTATGATCATATCGTTTCCGGCAAGGACAGCGCTGACATATGGTTCACTGTATCCATCAACTGCCGCCATGGACATATCATCTGTAATTATTATGCCGTCAAAAGCAAGCTCTACACGCAGCATGCGATGCATCTCAGGAGATACGGATGCCGGCACTGCATCAATATTGGTTACGATGTTATGAGATACCATCACCGCCTCAGCTCCGGCATCTATCCCAGCCTCGAACGGAAGAAAATCCTTTTTGCGAAACTCATCAAGAGTTCTGTTGTCAGTTGAAGACCCCGTATGAGTGTCAGCATTGCTCCCGTATCCCGGAAAATGCTTCAGACACGATGCAACATTATGTTTTTTCATTGTACTGACTACAGCTGAAACATACTGCGCTGTCGTTTTAGCATCCTGTCCGAGTGACCTGTCATATATAAAATCTGCCGGATCGGTCGAGACATCCGCAACGGGCGCAAGATTCATATTGATACCAAGTGATGCTAAAAGCTTTGATTTTTCCTCCACATTATCGACTATTGCAGGAATTCCGCCGATATTATAGTAATACTGCGGGCTTTTGTACTGTTCCTGCGCAAGCGCCTTATGATTGCTGACGCGGACAACTGTTCCGCCCTCCTCATCGACCGCTATGTACGGCTCGATCTTGATCGCTTTTTTATAGCCGTCTATCTTAGCCTTAACCTCATCCTTTGACAAGTCGTCAAAATCAACGGAAAACATCAGTATGCCTCCGGGCTGTTTTTCAAGCACGGGATCCATATTGTTTCTGTCGCAGCAGACCATAAACATCTGTCCGACCTTGTCCTCCAGAGACATTTCAGCTAATTCAGATTGGATCGTTGGCTTTTCAGCGTTTTCCGTTCCCGAGTTCACCGCAGGCTTTGCCGAGCATCCTGAAAGAACCAACGCCAACGCAAAAGCGGATACCGTTATTTTTTTCATGAAATATCATCTCCTTCGAGCAGGCTGATGTCTGAGCCAAGCTCTTCGACCGAGCTAAGCTTCCTGTTTATCGCCCTTGTTCTCACGCCGACAAGCTTGTCGAGATCAGCAGTAGCCTGGTTCAGCTTTCGCTGTGTTGCATCAAGCACATCGCCGAACTTATTGAACTCGGTCTTGACAGCGCCCAGTACCTCCCAGACCTCAGCTGATCTTCTCTCTATAGCAAGGGTCTTAAAGCCCATTCTTATAGATGACAGCATGGCAGCCATAGTGCTGGGTCCGGCGATCATTATTTTATATTTCGCCTGTAGCTCCTCGACCATGCCGCGGTTGACCGCCTCGGCATAAAGTCCCTCAACAGGCAGAAACATTATAGCAAAATCAGTCGTAGAGGGTGGTGATACATACTTTTCATGTATATCCTTTGCCTCACCTAGCAGCCGCTGCCGCAAGAGCTTTGCTGCCGCATCCGCATCAGCCTTATTGCCGCTATCTACCGCGTCGAGCAATGCTGAATATGTATCCGCCGGGAATTTTGAATCTATCGGCATATAGGTAAAGCCGCCGTCCTTATCCGGAAGCTTTATAGCAAACTCGACCACATTACGGCTGTTTGGAACAGTCGCTATATTCTCATCATACTGCTCCGGAGAAAGTATCTCCGACAAGATCGCGCCAAGCTGCATCTCACCAAGTATTCCGCGTGTCTTCACATTTGAGAATACTCTTTTAAGATCACCTACACCCTGCGCGAGCGTCTGCATCTCACCCAGACCCTTATATACCTGCTCCAGCCTCTCATTTACCAGCTTGAAGGATCTCGTGATCCGTGATTCCAGTGTTTCCTGAAGCTTCTCATCAACTGTTTTTTGCATCCTTCCGAGCTGCTCGCTGTTTTCTGCGCGAAGCTTGTCTATCGCGGCTGTGTTTTCACGACGAATGGTATCAAGCTGCGCGTTTGTTTCGCGCCTGATAGAATCAAGCCGTCTATCAAGTGACTCGCTCATATCCTTCATGGATTTATTCATAGCATCGAAGCGTTCCGACTGCATTTTTCCTATCTCGCGCTGATTACTGCTGAGGATATCAGAAAGCTCCCCTGCATTATTGTTTTTTGTTCCCTGCCTTATAAGAAGTATCATGATACAAGCAAGCGATATGCATGATATTATTAAGCTTATTATTTCCATTTGCTATCTCCAATTATAATAAGGGGCCGTAAAACCGGTTTTACAGCCCCGTGCATACTAATATTATCTCTTATAGAATGCCTTATATGCCTTATATGCCATATATACATCGCTTTTTGCCACGACCTCATAGGGCGCATGCATCGAAAGCACGGGAACGCCGCAGTCGATGACATCCATATTGAGATTCGCCACATACTGCGCTATTGTTCCGCCGCCGCCCTGATCAACCTTGCCAAGCTCTCCGGTCTGCCAGATAACTCCGTCATCATCGAGCAGCTTGCCGATGAGATACACATACTCTGCGCTTGCATCCGATGTGCCCGCCTTGCCTCTCGCGCCTGTATATTTCATTATCGCAACACCTTTGCCGGCATATGAGGCGTTGCGCGCTTCGTTCACACCGGGGAAGTTCGGATCAAACGCAGCCGTAACATCCGATGACATGCATGCTGAATTAGCTATTACGCGATTGAGATCTGTCACTGAACACTCGCCGGTAAGCTTTTCCGTTATCTCGGCAAACGTCATCGTCATAAACGCGCTCTTTGCTCCGGTGTTGCCCATTGAGCCGATCTCCTCCTTGTCAACAAGGATCGCCGCCGCTGTGCGCTTCGGAGCGGTTTCGTCAAGAATGCCCCTGAGCGTTGTATATGCGCAGACACGGTCATCGTGACCATATGATCCGACAAAACTCTCATCAAGACCTATATTCCTCGCCTTGAACGCAGGCACGATCTCTATCTCCGCACTCTGGAAGCTCTTTTCAGTTATACCATAGCGGGCGTTAAGTATCTTTAGAACAGAAAACTTAACTGTTTCCTTGACATCCTCAGCTTCAATCGGCATACCGCCTATAAGGATATTAAGATTCTCCGCCTCTACACCGTCTGTCATCTTCTTGCTCATCTGATCCTTGCCCAGGTGCGGAAGAAGATCGGTTATAACAAACACCGGATCGGTATCCTTTTCACCTATAACGATCTCCTGCTTTTCGCCCTTTTCGTCATAGATGACTCCATGGATGGCAAGAGGTATAGTCGGCCACTGATATTTTTTTATACCGCCGTAATAGTGCGTCTTTAAAAGAGCCATATCATTGCTCTCATAAAGAGGATTCTGCTTCAGGTCGAGCCGCGGCGAATCTATATGCGCTCCGGCAATATTTATACCCTCTTTTATATCCTCTGTTCCTATCACCGCAAGCAGTATGTTTTTATCTCTGTTCAGCTTATATACCTTATCGCCCGGCTTGAGAACATCAAGCTCATCAAGCGCAACAAAGCCCGCCGCCTTTGCAAGCCTGAGTGACTCCTTTACGCATTCGCGCTCTGTCTTGCCGTTATCCAGAAACGCTCTGTACTCATCGCAAAAGGCGAACATTTCCTTTTTCTGCTCTTCGGTCATTTCAAGATAGGCGTTTTTATTCTCGTATGTAAGCTTTTCGTAAAGTTCCTTGTCTGTCATATATATCATTCCCCTTATCAATCCAGATGGAATGCCATTTCAAGCGGATTCTCGACAGGGCTGTTATCGGGGTTAGTTTCCATGATCGGCGCCATGAAATCCCACCACTTTCTGTTTATCTCAGTATCGGCAGCCTTTGCCCACTTTGACTCATCCTCAAGCTCAAGATAAGCAAAGAGCGTATTTGTCTCTCTGTTTACGAATATAGAATAATTCCTGCAGCCGTATTCATGGATCATATCCTTCATCTCCGGCCACAGCTCATTGTGGCGCTTGATATACTCATCGATATACTCCGGATATACGTTCATTGTCAATGCTTTTCTTACCATTTTGGTTTTCCTCCTCATTGCATAAAATTATAATTATATTTTAGCATATTCCGCTCATAATTACAAGTCTTTTTTTCATATATAAAAAAACAGTGTTCTTCAGAAAAACATATTTACAAAATTCCGTTTATGCATTATAATATAAAATAAGAAATTATATGCTGAATCTAATGAAGGAGTAAGGATATGAAAACACAACACAAAGCGGTGCTGCGAAGCGGCAGCAGCTATAAAAAAAGTGCAAAAAAGATCACAGCGATCTTATCAGCCGCAGCGATTGCAGCATTCGCTGTTCCCGCGGCTTTGGCATCATCCCCTTTTATGATCATGGCTGACACTACATATACCGTTGTTAAGCTTGACCCGTCAGACGCGTCACCGTTCAATAACGGTGAATTCCAGGGCTGGGGCACGAGCCTTTGCTGGTGGGCAAACCGTGTCGGCTACAGCGAGAAGATGACAAAGCAGGCGGCAGACCTTTTCTTTTCCGACGAAGGACTGAGTCTGGATATTGCCCGTTACAATCTTGGCGGCGGTGACGATGCATCGCATAACCACATAACGCGCTCGGATTCAAAAATACCCGGATATGCGACCGGATACGACAAGGGCGGAAATATAGTCTATGACTGGACAGTAGATGGAAATCAGAGGAACATCGCGCTTGCGGCAAAAAAAGCAAATCCGGATATATATTTTGAGGGCTTTTCAAACTCGCCCCCGTACTTTATGACAAACTCAGGCTGTTCGGGCGGGGCGGATCCCTCAAGTGCTGACAACCTTAGAACGGATGATATAAACAACTTCGGTAGGTTTATCGCTGAGACAACAAAGCATTTTAAAGATGAATTCGGTATTGAATTTAAGAGCTATTCCCCCATGAACGAGCCTGACACTGACTACTGGGGATATTTAAGCTGGAAGCAGGAGGGCTGCCACTATACGCCCGGAGATATGCAGTCAAAGACCATAATCGCCACGCGCAACGCTCTTGATGCCCAAGGACTTAAAGATGTATTGGTCGCCGGAATGGATGAGACTAACCTTGACCAGACTATAACCAATTACGCTAAATTGTCCGGCGAGGCAAAGAACGCTCTCGGACGCATAGACACCCACACCTACGGCGGTTCAAAGCGCGCTGAATTAAAGTCGGCGGCGGTCGCTGCCGGCAAGGATCTGTGGATGAGCGAGGTCGACGGCGGCTATGACGGCTTCGGGCTTGCAAATCACATAATCACCGACATGAACGGCATGATGCCGGCAGCGTGGGTGATGTGGGATATAGTGGATGTCCATAAGGATTCACGTTTTCAAGCTCCCGACGGCAGCTATCCTGAAAAGGATGTTACACTGAATGTCGCAGGCACTCTATGGGGCATTGGAATGGCAAACCATGACGAGGAGAACATAGAGCTTGCAAACAAGTATTACGCGTACGGACAGTTCACGCGCTATATAAATCCCGGCGATACTATAATAGCATCATCCTCAAGCACGCTTGCGGCATATAATAAAAAGAGCGGCGATATAAAGATAGTTGCGCTTAATTCAGGGGCAGCGGATAAGCCGTATAAATTTGATCTTTCTGCATTCACAAATGTCGGCAATGTAGTTAAAACGATCCGATCAAATAACGAGACTGCTGATAAGGCAGAGCATTGGGCAGAGATAGAGAACGGCGCGGAGATCTCAGATAAGACCGTTACCGCAACGCTCAAGGCGGGGACTATAACAACATTTGTTATCTCCGGCGCGGGTGAAACTGACTACGCTGTCATAACCGGCGGCAAGGGCAAGCTCAGGCCGGGCATGAGCGTGAAGCTTTCGCTTGCGACAACTCTTGAAGGTGATGCAACATGGTCGGTATCAGACAGCAGCGTTGCGGATATAACAGCGGATGGAACGGTCTCTGCAAAGACTGCGGGTGACTTCAAAGTTTATGCAACGGTCGGTGAAACAACCATATCGCGTGATTTTACCGTTTCTGAATACGGGCTTTACGGCACACCCTCATGGAGCAACAGCTCAAATCCGCCCTCGGATGATGCAGACTATACTAAGGCGGCAGATGGTAAGCTTGACACATATTTTGACGGTGTCGGCGGCGGCTGGATGATGTATGATTTCTATACACCCTATAAGGCGGATACCATACGCCTCGCGCCGCGCAGCGGGTATGCCTCGCGCACAGCGGGAGCAAAGATACAGGGCTCCAATGACACGATCTCGTGGACAGATATATACACGCTCACATCGGCTATAGCAGACGGAAAATACACTGATATAACCTCGGATATATTTGCCGATAACGGTGCATATCGGTACTACAGATACACCAATTCGGCGGAGATGGCAAATATAGCGGAATTCCAGGTGATCGGCAAGGCGGCAGAGGCAGCCGCAGCTGAGCCGGTAGTCCGCGATATTTATGAGTTTACAGATGATTTTGAGAGCAGCGATAACATTTTCGGCGCGAATTACGGCTTCCTGACAGATAACGGTAATACCGTATTCCCCTCAGGGCTGGCACGGTTCGGCAATGTTTTCTCCCCAATAGGCAGCACCGCAAGAGCGGAGCTGAATACTCCGATAAAGCTGACAAAAAAAGACCGGTTCCGCCTTACATATAATATGTTCTCCGGTTGGGAGAACAAGGGCAAATACAATGTATTTTTCGTAAGGGATAAGGACGATAACGAGCTTATTGCCATCCGTCTTTCCGGCGGCGGCTATACGCTTGACCAGGTACGCATCGGCGGCACAAATGTGCTTGAAAATACATCTGTCGCTCAGTGCCGCTCAAATCCCTCCGGCAGCAAGCAGGGTGCGAACGGTTGGGACAGCAGCGATCAGCCATATCGAAACCATGTCGGCTATAACAAGACAGTAGATATAACGATAGACGGCACAGGCACTGTTATCATAGATATAACCGGCGGAATGCAGGACGCTCACATATCCGGAGCATTAGATGGAGATATAACCATAGGCGCATTGCAGATAAACGGAGAATATAACAGTTCCCGCGCACGCACTGCTGCATATGATAACTTCGAGGCCTCTGTTATTGCTTATGCTGATGAGCTGCCGGAGCCCGAGCGCCCTGAGCCGACACCTGCACCGGAGCTGCCCGACAGCAGAAAACTCATAGATCTGTCATTTGATAACACGCTTACAAGCAACTCCCCATACGGCAAGGCAGAGCCCTTGGGAACTCCGGTATTTGAAACGGTCGATGACAGAACCTGCTTGAAGCTTGACGGTACAAACAACACGGTAATAAAGCTCACAGACGCCAACGGAAACCCGCTTCTGACCGGTCAGGACAATATGACCATCGCATTCAAGGTAAAGCCGACAACAGCCTCCTCAACATCCTGGTGGGCATATGCCGCGCCCGATAACAACGGTCAGATTTATAATAAGGAGAAATATCTCGGCGTGCTCGGAGGAAACGGAACGATCTCCGTAGAAAGATACAACAACAACGGCTCTCGCAGCGCCGCAGCATCAGGCGCATATAAGATCAATGAATGGAACGATGTGATGATCTCCGTTAACGATGGTATGACATCAATATATGTTAACGGGGAGCTTGCAGGCAGCGCGACATCAAAGGTGGATATTTCCGATATGCTCGGAAGCAAGTCGATCTTCTACATCGGCAAAGCCAACTGGGGCAGCGGCGAGTATGCTAACGGATATTTAGACGATTTGGTTATATATAACTATGCTCTTCCGCTCATCGACATATCTCAGGACGGCAGCGAGATATCCTATACCACCGGCTATAAAGAAAACATGCCGTTTGATATGTATGTTGCCCTGAAGGACAGCGACGGCGTTCTGAGGGATATACACAAAAACACCGAAAGCGGCAGCTTCACAGCAGGCGAAGGCAACCACACCGTTACACAATACTTATGGAAAGGAACAGAACCAATGACAGATCCAACAGAAAAAAAGGCTTCGGACGGCGGTTATCTGTTTGTACACTTTGTAGGAACAGAAAGCAACGCAAATCAGGAGCAGATATATTTCTCCGTATCACAGGACGGCTCAACATGGAAAACACTTAACGGCGGCGCACCGGTGCTCACAAGCAGCGTGGGCGAACGCGGCGTACGCGATCCGTTCATACAGCGCGGAGTTGACGGAAAATATTATATAATCGCCACAGATCTCAGTATTTATAACCGCCGTGATGATAAAAACCGTTGGGGCGCGTGCCAGACCTCCGGCTCAAAGAGCATTGTTGTATGGGAAAGCGATGATCTTGTGAACTGGAGCGAGGCGAGCCTTATCGAGGTCGCGGATAAGAATGCGGGCTGCACCTGGGCACCGGAGTCGATATATGACCCCGAAAAGCAAGCATATATGGTATTCTGGGCATCGAAGGTATCGGATGACGAGTACAAAAAGCAGCGCATATACCGCAGCTACACCAAGGATTTCAAGACATTTACTCCGGCTGAGCTATATATAGACAACGAAACCAGCGCGATAGACACGACCATCCTTGAGGATAACGGGGTATACTACCGTTTCACAAAGGATGAGACCTACAGCTCGGTAACAATGATGAAGAGCATGTCGCTAAGCCAAGGCTGGGAGGATGTTGCGACCTATAAGATAAACGGCGGGGACGGCAACAAGGTGACAGGCTATGAGGGACCGACGATATATAAGTTGAACGGCGAAAACCGCTGGTGTCTCCTGCTCGACTACTTCTCAAAAAGTCAGGGCTACAAGCCATTTGTAACAGATGACATAACAAAAGGCGATTTCACATCAGCTACCGACTTCATCTTTGACGCCACATACCGCCACGGAACGGTAATGCCGATCACGACTGCCGAATATATGTCACTTGTAGATAAGTACGGAAAATAAAATCTAAAACTGAACAAAATATATAGCGGCTCGAATTATTCTGAGCCGCTATGTATTTTTCTATATTATTATAAATAAGTATCCATCATTTTTTCAAGCTTGGATATGCTTTCTTCATCACTTATCGTGAACTTGTTCCATACATATTCAGCAAAATCATCCATGATCCTTATGACACTCTTTTCTTTTGTCATTATACTGTATCCCTCAAAATACGGAGTGTCTGAATAGTTTACATATAACAGCCGTCCGGGACCATAGACAAACGGGAATTTTATCTCCCCCTCTTTTATAAATCTTATACGCAGCTTATCAGGCTTTTCTTTTGCCATTTTTATCAGCTTTGAAAAATACTCTACACGCTCTTGTACAGTCAGCGACCTGAACGGCTTTACATGCTCAAAGGCAAAGCCTGTTTCCATCATCTCTCTTATATGCTTTTCGTCAAATACAAAGCTCTTTTTAGATGTCGGATCGTTTGCAAAGATATCGTTCCGTGTTTTTATGAGCTCTATAAGACTATTAACATAAGGATGCTCCGGAGGAAAACCGAAATAGTTTGCATCCTTAAACATTCTATACATAAGCTCAAAGCCGAGATTTCCAAAGCATGGCGCGCCTTCATAATAATATGTATGTCCCTTGTCTAATTCAAGACTATCATTCACAACAGAAATATAATCCTTGACCATGCTTGTACTGCGCCTTATATTGCGAGCGGAGGCCATCGCATTTTCATGCCTTTTTAATATAAAATCATACAAGTTTCTTGAAACACCGGTCTCGACACAAATATCACTTTTATTTGAAGCTTCAATCTTAAACAGTCTCCTGTCATTATTCAACATCCGAAGCATCTCAACACCTTGCACAGGCGGCTTGTGTGTGATCAGCGGTGTATATCCGGGTGTGCTTGAGAGAAGAAGTATCCCTAAAATATCATAGGCAGTTATTATATCATTGGTATCCATAGACATATAATGTACGATCTCAGCTCCGGGAGCTTCCTTAACATATTCATATAGCCCGGCAATAAGCTCAACTCTGTCTATTTGCGACAAAAATATTTTACGGTCGCCGGATCTGCCGTTTTCAGGTATTGTTATATCTAAGATATCCGGTTTTCCTCTTTTTTCACTATGAATGTCAAAAAGCATCGGAAGGAGTATTTCTCTTGATCTGTATAAAACATTGCTCACTCTTTTTTCATTAAGCAGTTCATCCAGTGTTTTCAGCTCCGATTTTGTAAGAGACAAAAACGGTTTTATGGACTTTATAAGCTCTCTGGTTTTTGCTTCACTGTGATAATTATTGAAAAGCCTGTAAACCGTATTTCTGCTTTTTATTCCGGCCGCTTCACAAAGCTCAGATACCGATATGCTTTTAGCTACTATGATATGCTTTATATACTCTCCGGATGTCATTTTCGTCCTCCGTTCATAGAAATGCTTATTAAACTGTATTATAATTGTATCACAAAAAAATAAATAAGTAAATGCGTGTCACTATAAAGCCAAAGTGACACGCATTTATTTTCAGTTAAAGGCTTTATCTATCAGAGCTGCCGCCTCAGCCCTTGTAGCAAGACCTTCAGGCTTTATCGTGCCATCCTCAAAGCCGCGGATAATTCCGTTGGCTGCAAGCTTTTCAAAAGCCGCTGTCGCCCACGCAGGTATCCTGTCAGCATCGGTATAGTCTAACTTTGTCCTGTTTTTCAGTCCAAGCGCGCGCTCGAGTATCACAAACGACTCCGCGCGTGTTATGCTGGCATCGGGATCAAAGTAGACCGTTTTGCCGTTATTATCAGATTTTCCGGCTATATAACCACAGCTTACCATTGCCTTTACATAGTTTACTGCCCAGGGCTGTATCGCTCCTTCATCGGTAAAATCAAGCACGGTATTGCTGTATTCATCTGCATCAAGTCCCAACGCCTTTGCCATTATCGCAGCAAACTGTATCCTCGTTATACGGCTGTCGGGCATAAAGAGCATTTGTCCATCCCTTTCTATGCCGTTTATTATTCCGGCATCTGCCATGCTCTCTATCACATCATGCGCCCAGTGTCCGGCGATATCTTTGAAGGTGTCAAGCTTAACTACGCTGATGGGTATATCCTTTCGGACTCCGCCAACAGATACTCTCAGCACCGCACTCTCTGAGCCGTCATCCTTGATGGATACCACACCGTCCTCATTGACTGTACCGAGCGTTCCGTCCATCTCCCATCTGAAAAGACCCGGATATGCTTCAAGACGTATCCCGTTAACATACGCTCCTACCTCAAGGTCATAGTTTACCATGCCGCCCTTCGGAACTGTGAGACTGTCTGTTTTTCTTCCGGTCGCCTCATCTGTCACCCTCAGCTCATCCGGACTTTCGTATACCTGGAAGCTGAAATCCTTATTGTATGCCCTGCCGGTAACACTGACTATCGACTTTCCGCTGCCCTTGAGGATCACATAGCCGTTTTCATCAACAGTCGATTCTGCCCCTCCCATATTTGTAACGGTAAAATCAACATTTTGCAGTCCATCCATCTTAAAGTTGCCGGTATCATATACCGCTGTCGGTGTAAGGCTTACCCCCACTCCGGCAAGATAATTATGATTCGCGGGCATATTCCATGTGACATACCACGGATCGTTCGTCATTTCGCGCATATCCTTTAAAAACAGGAAGTTTGCCACGCTTCGCTGCGCTCCGTCCGATGGCTTATTGCTTATTTTAAACTGCTCTGAGCCGGGGAATACCGCACCGATCATAGTCGATCCGCCGCCGTCAAAATTGATAGCGTCCATACAGCCCAGCTCAACCATACGCGATGCCAGCGTTGAAAGCTGACAGCCGTAGCTGTGCCCGGTCTGCCTGCCGTCTATAGTATAGAAAATCACCTTCCCGTCGCTTTTTACACCGACCGCCGTCCTCGGTGCCGCGCCCGCTTCAAAGCCGCTGCCCTTTACTCCGTTATTTATCAGTCTGCCGCCGATGGTTGACGCCGCATACTCTGCCTCAGTCCATTTATACCGCTCAGCGCCGTATACTGAGCTTGCAAGCTTTAAGGTATCACCCGGTGCAAGCCGTGAAAGCATATCAACATATTCCGCGGTTCCGTCAACATCGATAACGAACACGAATTTCCCCGGCGGTATCTTTATCGAGCCATTATATATAAATACCTCATCCACATTGAGCTGCATTGTGGTGTCAACTGCGAGCTCGCCGGAGATCGGTGAGCATATCACATACAGCGCATTGAACGCCGTATGAGTTTCTGAGCTGAAATCCCCAGTGAGTAAATATACCCAGTTGAAGCTATCCTGTGCCCATTTGTTGATGTACTGTATAGGTATCTTTTTTTCATTATGTGTCAGGCTTGTGGATATCCCGATCTTGTCAATAAACGCCGAGCCATCCTTACGGATACCGACCGCATCCTGAATGCCGCTTTCCTTTGAATATATCTTACCGTCAATTATAGTATACCCCATGGGGATCCCTGTCCTGAACGAAAAATAATCCGCGTTTATGCCTATGAGCGGTCTCAAGCCGTTCTGAGTCATATAATTTGCGGCGGAGGTCATTGAACGCTTTCCCCAAACACTTGCGCCGTTCACCACTATGGGAACAGCCTCAGCATTAGGCGTATACTCAACATAGTTTTCTGTCTGCTTTCCGACAGATGACGATGTATATTCGTTATGCTTATATACAGCGCCGCCGCCCATATCTGTCTGCCATGAGCCGCTTTTTGAAAGATTCCCGAGGACATCTGCATATGCCGTTACATTAAGCAGTATCACAGATGCGACAAGCGCAGCTGCTGCCTTTTTTAGATCCATTACCCTTATCTTCCCTTACCTGTTTACTTTTTTCGTTTCGGCTTATTGCCGTAGAACTGGTACAGATTGCACTTCAGCATTCCGTTATATATCTTGCGGAGCCTGTCGGCGCGTCTGCCGAAATCTCGCTCAAATTCCTCTTGGGATGTCAGTATGTAAAACGACCACCTGTCAAGATCCGCAAAGCTCTTTCCGATATCACGATACAGCCTGCGGCATTCTTCCACGGTTCCGAGCCGTTCTCCATACGGAGGATTTGTGATGATAGAGCCGCATGGCTTATCCGGCATTATTTTACGCGCATCACACCGGCTTACCTTTATAAACTCTCTCACACCTGCAGTCCTTGCATTCATCTTAGTCAGCTCAACAGCCGCGGGATCGATATCGCTGGCAGTTATATCAAGCGTCACATCAGTATGCATAAGCTCCCTTGCCTCGTCTCTTATATCTCTCACCGTGTCCTTATCTATCTGCGAAAAGCTCTCAAACGCAAAGCTCCTCAGCAGTCCGGGCGCGATGTTCCGCTTGAACATTGCCGCCTCTATCGGGATAGTGCCGCTGCCGCAGAACGGATCCCATAGCGGTTCCTCGAATTTCCAATAGCTTATCATGACCATCGCCGCGGCGATCGTCTCCCTCACCGGCGCAAGATTGGACTTTGCTCTGTAGCCGCGTTTATGAAGCGCAGCTCCGGTGGTATCTATCATAAGCGTTACCGTATTATCTATTATAGTAAACTGTATCTGATATTCAGTATCCGTTTCAGGCATACGCTCACAGCCGTATTTGCGGCACAGTCTGTCCGCAACCGCTTTTTTTATCATGATCTGACTGTTGCGGTCACTTGCAAGTATCGAGCGTGTTGTGTGGCCCTTTACCGGAAAGGCGTTGCCTTTGCCTATAAACCTTTCCCATTCTATCGCCTTTGTTCCCTCGTAGAGGTCATCTGCAGTCTCCGCTTTGAACTCACCCGCTTTTATAAGCACACGCTCGCCGCAGCGCAGCCAAAGATTTGCGCGCGCTACTGCATCATAGTCACCGTCAAAGGTCACTCTGCCGTTTTCGGTACGCTTTGTATCGTAGCCAAGCCTGTATAGCTCTCTGCCTACCATCGCCTCAAGCCCGAACAATGTCGGAACAACTATTTCAAATCTGTCTCTCATCTGTACTTCCTTTTCCTTTTTTCAGGCAGCCCGAACATAAGATAGTCATCCTCTAAAATAAAATCTATCCTGCGCTGAACTATATCGCACGCGGCAACGGTTATTCTTATACTGTCGCCTATGCTGTAGACTCTTCCGCATCGCTCACCGCGCAGGGTATGCTGCAGCTCATCATATATAAAATAATCCTCGGTCATATTCTCACAGCGTATAAGCCCCTCGCACGAATTCTCGAGCCTTGCAAACATCCCGAACGATGTAACAGACGAGATGATAGCATCAAAGGACTCGCCCAGGAACCTGCGCATATATGCGGTCTTTAAAAGATCCTCCACCTCGCGCTCAGCACTCTCTGCCGCAAGCTCGCGCGCGGACGACTGTACCGCTGCAGCGCTGACGACAGGCTCATATCTCTCCTGTCTTTTCTTTGTAAGCTTACCGGACATGAACTCCTTTAATATCCTGTGTATCATAAGATCGGGATATCTGCGTATCGGTGAGGTGAAATGGCAATAGTATCTTGCCGCAAGTCCGAAATGACCGCTGTTTGTATCACGATAGCAAGCCTTCATGAGCGATCTGAGCGCCATTTGCGAGATCATAAGCTCCTCCGGCCTGCCCTTGACCTGATCAAGGATCATTTCGATATCCTTGGGATGTATGCTATCGCTGTCAGTCTTCCCCTTAAAAGAAAGTCCGAAATTTTTGATGAAATCATTGAACGCAGCAAGCTTTGCGTTATCAGGCGCATCATGGACACGGTACACAAACGGAAGCTCCGCCCAATATGCTGTCTCCGCTATCGTTTCGTTTGCGGCAAGCATGAAGCTTTCTATCAACCTTTCGCCCCTGCCGCGCTCATATTGGAACACATCAGACGGCTCTCCGCGCTTATCACATATGATCTTAGTTTCCGGAAAATTAAAATCTATAGCGCCGCGCTCTGTGCGCTTCTGCTCCATAATATCCGAAAGCTCCGCCATATCATCCAGTATCGGAGCTATCGTCTTATATTCATCCCTGAGCTTTTTATCGCCATCAAGTATCCTGTTCACATTATTATATGTCATTCTTGCAAAAGAATGAATAACCGTCTCAGACATGCGTGATGAAACGATGCTTCCGGTCTTGTCTATCTCCATGAATACAGACAGTGTCAGCCTGTCCACATCAGGATTCAAGGAGCAGATCCCGTTAGAGAGGGCCTCCGGTAGCATAGGAATGACACGGTCGGGAAAATACACGCTCGTTCCGCGCCGGAACGCTTCGTTATCAAGCGCGCTGCCCTCTTTTACATAGTGCGTAACATCTGCAATATGCACACCAAGTATCATGTTGCCGTTATCATTCCGCTCCAGTGATACTGCATCATCAAAATCACGCGAATCATCGCCGTCTATTGTAAAAATGATCTTGTCCCTCAGATTCTCTCGGGCTTCCGCTTCCTTTTCCGATACAGATTTCCTGCAGCGCCGCGATGCATTAATGGTCTTTTCATCAAAAACACACGGCAGACCTGCCTCGGCGATTATCCCGTCTATGCAGCCCGATATATCATCGGCTCTGCCCAAGGTCGCGAGCACACGCCCCATCGGCTTGTTCTTTTTATTATATCCGGTTATCTCTGCCAGTACCCTGTCGCCCTGTCTTGCGCCGTTCATATCGCCGGGCGGTATCCTCAGACGCGAAAAAAACGCGCGCCTGTCCGGGGACATCCTGAAATGTTCTCGCTTTCTTCCGCTTATAACACCTACAAGCTGTGTGTTTCCGCGCGAGATCACTCTTTCTATATGTCCCTCCTGATGCCCGTGTTCATTATCGTTTATATCTATCCTTACCTGTACCGTATCCCTGTCATACGCAGCTCCGAGCCCGTCGTGAGGGATGAATATTTCCCTATCCTCATCCCCGACTCTGACAAAGCCAAAGCGTCCATTCGCGTTACACCTCAGGACACCGGTAACTATCCTTTTCTTCTTATCCATATACTCCTTTATCTTACGAGCTCCGCAAATCTTACATTGTCCAGCTCAGCCGCCATGACAGCTTGCACATGCGCAAGCTTTTCCCTGACTCTGCACTTGGGCGAGTTCGGACAAGGCTCATCGCCCAGACAGCGGTTGATCGCAAGCTCTCCGTCAATAACCTCAATTATATCCTTTAGCGAAATATCAGCAGCAGGAACCGCAAGCTCATATCCGCCGTTCACACCTCTGTGTGATCTTATGTACCCCGCAGCTACTATCTTCCGCAGAATTTTGAGCGTAAATCTGTACGGCACTCCCATTTTCTCCGAAATGGTTTTCGCATCAAGCCATTTATCGCTCTCTGCAAGCACCAGGGTTATCCGCAATGCGTAATCCGCTTCTCTTGTGATCCTCATTTCGTTCCCTCCAAGCGTTTGAGTATCTCACGCGCAAAAAATGCAGCGCTTTTTCCATTGGTAATCTTTATCTTTATATCACAATTATCATAAAACGGCTGCCTGTCATCAAATCTCTTTTTTATATCGTCTACAGTCTGACCCTGCAGGAGCGGTCTTGTCCGTCTCGCTCCTTTAAGTCTTGCCCTGATAACATCGAACTCAGGCGCGAGATTGACTATGATCCCGTTTTTACGAAGCATATCTATATTATCGGGATCAAGCACCACTCCGCCGCCGGTCGCAATAACATATCTGTCAAGCTCTGATGCTCTACGAATAACTTCCTTTTCGATGCGTCTGAACTCTGCCTCGCCGTCCTCATCAAATATGCTCTGTATACTCTTTCCGGCAGCTTCTACGATCATTTTATCGGTATCTATATACTCATAATCCGACAATCTCGATATTGCCCTTGATATCTCACTCTTCCCCGTCGCCATAAACCCGGTAAGAACAATATTCATCTTCCGAATACCTCTTTTCTGATACACGCTGCCATGTCCTCCGGGAGCTTTGAGTCAGTAAACAGCTCATATGCGATTATTCCCTGATATATCAGCATATCAAGACCGTTCAGCGTCTTTGCCCCGTTTTCACGAGCCTTCTTCAAAAACAATGTTTCGTCTGGATTATATATCATATCTACCGCAGCCATCCCCGTATGTATAAAATCAAGATCAGGTATTTCTGCGATGCTGTCGATAGGCAAAGCATCCTCCTGCGGCTCCATTCCGGCTGAGGTCGTGTTTATGACTAGGTCAAAATCAAAATCATCCACCTCAGTCTTTATCCTGTAGCCGATAGCATCATAGATCATTTCAGCCATTACCCACGCCTTCTGGCGGGTACGGTTAACGAGCGTAATGCTTTCCGGCTTTGCCTCGCACAATCTTATAAGCGTCGGCTTTACAACACCGCCCGAGCCCATAATGAGCAGCTTTTTGCCGGTGACCTCAATGCCAGCGTTTATAAGTGCAGTATAAAAGCCCTCGCTGTCGGTGTTATAGCCCGTGAGCCTGCCGTTGCGGTTCACCACGGTATTGACGCTGCCGAGACGCATAGCCTCGGGCGATATCTCATCAAGATACTTCATTACCTCGATCTTGTGCGGTGCGGTTACATTTATGCCGCGGATATCCAACGCACGGATGCCGTTTATCGCAGCCTCAAGACTATCCGGCTTTACATTGAATGCGGTATAAACATAATCCATGCCCATTTTATCCGCGATATAATTATGCATCCTCGGCGAAAAGCTGTGGTCTGCCGGCCAGCCGATTATACCAAGATGTATCG
>CAMNAT010000002.1 GCA_946531785.1 uncultured Oscillospiraceae bacterium | reverse complement strand
TCCGCTAACGCTCCACTCCAATAGGTAGACTTTTTTGCTATTAAGAAATTAGTACTTATCGGTACTAATTTCTTAATAGATAAAAAAGGGGAAACCCTTTTTTATTTTTCAAAAATTTTTATTTCTTTAAGGTTTGTTTAAGAAAGTCATAGTATACTCTTAACCAAGGTAAGGGAAATGACCCGAACCGAAACAGAAAGGAGAGAGTATCATGGCAATCGAAGTTTTCAACAGATTTGAACATAAATACCTCATAACACAGAAGCAGCTCGACGAGCTTCTCCCGATAATCGATAAGCATATGGCAATGGACAAATATTGTCTAAACCATTCAACATATACCATAGCTAACCTCTATTACGATACCGAGGACAACATGTTAATAAGGAAGTCGCTTGAAAAGCCGCAGTATAAGGAAAAGCTCAGACTGCGCTCCTACGGAGTTCCGGGCATGGACACCAAGGTGTTCCTTGAGATCAAGAAGAAGTATAAAAAGTGCGTGAATAAGCGCAGAACCACTTTAAAGCTCAGCGAGGCATACAGCTTCTGCGAAACAGGCGTACAGCCGGAGCACCGGGAGTATATGAACCAACAGGTATGCAACGAGATAGAGTATTTCATAAAGCATTATGATGTTAAGCCCAAGGTATATATCGCCTATGACAGGCTCGCATATTTCGAGCAGGGCAATCCCGATCTCCGTATCTCGTTTGACACAAACATCCGCACCCGCCGCACCGATCTCAGCCTTGAGGCTGGCGATCACGGCGAGAAGCTGCTCTCCGACGGAGCGTGGCTCATGGAGATAAAGACATCACGCGCAAAGCCGTTATGGCTGTGCGAGGCGCTCACCAACGCAGGGATAAAGCGCGTAAGCTTTTCAAAATACGGAACGGAATACAAGAATATGATAAGAGATCATCTGAAGGAGGCAGGTTAAAATGACAGACTTCGTAACAAGCTTAAGCACATCGGTATCAGACTATGTTGCACAGATAAATGTGGGGACGATCCTCATAACACTCGTAACGGCGGCGGTTTTCGGACTGCTTATCGCCGTAACATATATGAATACACAGAGAAATAAGGTATATTCGCAGAGCATGGTGCTCACGATCATCATACTTCCAGTCATCCTTTCAATGATAATCATATTCGTAAGCGACAACTTTGCAAGAGCCTTCTCCCTTGCCGGAACGCTGTCGATCGTAAGATTCCGCAGCGCGCCGGGCGAGCCGAAGGATATAGGCTATATATTCTTTGCAGTAGCCGCCGGTCTTGCCTGCGGTGTCGGGCAGTATATATACGGCGCGATATTCGTAGTTCTGGTATGCGCGCTGATGGTCGTGCTCTACCTCGTGAAATTCGCAACGCCCAAGGCGACCCGTAAAAAGCTGAAGATAACCATACCCGAGGATCTTGACTATGAAAACGCGTTCGGTGACATTTTTGAAAAGTACACCACCGACTGTAAGCTCATGAGCGTAAAGACCACCGATCTCGGCTCTCTGTTCGAGCTTGCCTACAGCGTATCCATGAAGGCGGATAACACCGACAAGGCGTTTATCGACGAGCTGAGATGCCGCAACGGCAATCTGAGCATAATACTTTCACTTGCGGAAGCTCCTCTGTAATATATACATATATTGCAGTCCTGATCACAGCCTGACACAACCGGTTGTAACAGGGCTGCAATATTTTTTTAAAAAATTGCAAAAACATATTGATTTTTCTTTAATTGTATGCTATAATAAAAAGCGATAAAGAATTTCGATTATTTTGATTAATATAGAAATTACTTTTCACCCTTTTATCCTATACCTAAGAAAATACCTTTGCGTTTACGGCGCAAAGGTGTTTTTATTAGCTTATCTCAATTTGCCCGTCAGTGCAAGGCGCAACATAAGCTGCTTGGCTTTTTCAAGTGTTGCTATATCAAGATTAAACAGCGGCTCATGCTCGATACCTGACAAGTCAACGAGCCTTAGCCCATACTCGTCAACGACCTTAAGGCTTTCTATCTGCTCGCTGATGTTTCTCCCGATATCGGCAAAGCTTGTTATATATACAACATTGCCTTCAGCCTCCATGCCGTCAATAAACTCGAAAAAGCTCTCGACAGAATCACCTGCAAACACTTTCTGCACATCCTTCATTTTACTGAACAGCTCCTCCCTTCTCTCAGCTTCTTTCTTTGAGTTGAATTTGAAATACCCAATGTTCATACTATAAACACTCCTTTGTAAATATTTGATTATAATAATCACTATACACTGCATCAGTGTATAATAACAATACCTATATGTATGTTTTAAAGCATAAAGATTTATGTGATATGTTTTATACTATTCTTATGATCTTATTATACAGTATCTGATATTCAGGCAATATCTCATAGTCAACATGATAATGACCGCAGAACCACTTTTCAAAATTCACCGTTTCTGCAATTTTATCAAAGTAATTCGTCAACCTGTCCTCCTTGAACAAGCCTCCTGAAATCAAATAAGCGATGTTCTGAGACAGACAATGCGTAACTATATAATCAACTGTATTATTATTTTCTGCCAGGGTTTTCAGTCCGAGGTCCATCTCCTCTTTACTCGGCAGCTCCTCCTTCCACCATGACACATGGTTTATTCTGATCATTTTATTACGCATGGTCCTGCTGTCGTATTCGTCGGCTTCAACGACACCGTCTTTTATATCGTGACTTGAAGCGCCGCCAAAAGCAAAGATCTTCTTTCCGTTCAGCTCAAACACATGGCCTCGCATTAAATGATATATGCTGCTGCCGATCCTATGAGCCTTGCCGCCATGAAAATCGACAGCTTCAAACTCGCCATAAAGTCTATCAAAATTCTCGTGATTACCATCCACAAAAAGCGTGGTAAACGGCTTTTTGTCGAGCCAATCAAACCAATACCGCTCCTGTGCCGTGTCATGCCATAAGCCGAAGTCACCACAAATAATCACATAATCACTTTTATTCAGCTCCTTTTGCTCTGTAAACCTGCTTGAACTAAGCTTTCTGAAATCTCCATGACAGTCTCCTGTAATATAGATCATACACACCCCACCTTTAGTTTAATACCCTTACTATAATGTTTTAGTTCACTTTCCAGTCTGATACGTCATTCTGTTTTATATAATCCCGTATGAGCTTGTCGGGAAACCAAGGTGTATTTGTATAATCATAATAGTACATGTCGTACTTGAAAATATCTGAGTGAGCATATTTATTTTCGTATTCATTATAAACCTTAATAGCATCCTCGGCATTAAGAAATTCGATCTTCCCAGGTGTCACCCTTACACCATAGAGCACTGAATCCGCTAAATCCTCAGTCCCAAACCTATCCCGTATGAGCTTTGCATATACCTTTTTATAGACAGGATTGTTAGAGCCAAGCCTATTAATTAGCTCCCACTCCTTCTCAAACAGCTTAAATGGTATATCGTCATGCAAAGTAAATATTGCTGCAAACTCCCAATACGGATAGTAATATTGTAGCCTGAAAAGCTCTGCCATTAGGTCGCCTATGTTCACAAACTTCATATTAGTATTTCCGTTAAACCCTAAATAGCCGTCAGGATGAAGCATCCGAGCATTAAATATCTCCGGAATACAAGAACGCTTCGTGACATTACTCTTGATATTATATTCTTTCAGAATGTTACTAACATAATGTGTACAACGAGCATAGCTGTCTATAACTTGCTTTTCAGTCAAAGGCTTTCCCCGAACCTGCATATAGTTTCTTTTCGGTGAGCTCTCAACCAAACTGTGTATATTCGGATCCATAGTCACATCCGTGTTCTCTAAGCACCTGTGAATGTCTATATACTCGCGGCTATAGCCTGTTGTGATCAGATTACCCGTAACCTCATCTTCTTTGATATTTTCATCAAGGTACCCGTAACCTGTTGCTATCAGACTTTCGATCAGGCCACCTATAAAGGCATCGTGTATATCATTATGACAGTCAAACTGTTTCCACCAAATTAAATCGCCTTTAAACATCCATAGTCCGTCCGGATCGTCAGCATCACAAGGTCGCCACTCATATTTATCGCCTAATATCTCATTTACAAGCTCTATCAATTTCATATTACCAAGCTCAATTCCTTTCTCTTAAGCATAGTGCCTTTCTGATCTGCTCATCACTAAAAAGTATCGTATTATCAAAGCTGATAGGTTGGAACACCCTTCTGTTATCGTCTATAAGGTTAAACAACAGACAATCAGAAAATCGAGCCATAGCCCTCACCATCGGTACAATGCTGTTATCACCCTTATCCATATCCCTGACCATTATCCCGTATATTCCGCAGGAGCTTATTATGGCTGCGATCAATGTCAGATCGCCGATCCTTGAAGCCGCCTTATTATTTTTCAGAAACTCATATAAGGGGTATGGGAGCTGAAAACCGTTGACCTCTACCTGACCCCTTTTCTTGGAGCTGAAATATTCACTCATCACATCATACCTTATATCAGAGGCAGCTATGTCTAAGTCCTTGCAAATCACACGCTTTAAGCTCTCCGCAGTATCTTTCATTTCATCATCACAGCCCAACGCGACCATTCGACCGTTGTTAAGCTCCTTGAACTTATCGACATATCCCTTACAAGCATGATACCTTTTCAAGCTGCAAGTTAATATTTTTGTCTTGCCTGAATGAAAAGCGATCAGATTATCAATGAAGCACGATAAACCAAATGCCGCGCATGCCGTACAGTCATTTTCACAGCCGCGGCACATCTTATTAAACAGCTGCCCCTTATCGTCTTTCTCAACAAGCTTGTCATCGGTCATTAATGTTAAAAGCTCTCTCGCCGTTTTCGTTCTCTTTCTTATGTTACACATGTTCAGATCCTCCTATGTGTGCTTATTTTATAAATACCAATACAACAATGTATCTTTTTAAGGCATATACAATTTCAATAATGCTCCCTTCCCGGATCACAAAGCTCTGACCGTTTTTATATGACAGCTCTATCGCCTCAAGCCGTTGACTATTAAATAAGAACTTGCCGCAAATTAATGATAAATTACTTGACATTTCAATTTAAGTATGGTATTATACTTGATGTCGAACATGCCGGTGTGGTGGAATTGGCAGACGCGCTGGACTCAAAATCCAGTGGAGTAAAATCCGTACCGGTTCGACCCCGGTCACCGGCACCAAACCCAGGGGCTGTATCAAAACCAATCATTACCATGATGGTTTTGATACAGCCCCTGTTTCTCTATATGGGGATTGCATAACAGGCAGAGTTGTGATAAAATGAAAATATCAGAAAAAAAGGAGGGCGTGACCTATGCCGTATCAGATAATAAGGCAGGATATAACCAGAATGGACACCGACGCTATCGTGAATGCCGCGAACACCGCGCTCGCTCCGGGCGGCGGAGTGTGCGGCGCGATTTTTGATGCTGCCGGATATGATGCGCTCGATGCCGAATGCAGGGCTATAGGGCATTGCGACACAGGCAAGGCGGTAATTACAAATGGCTATGCCCTTCCGGCAAGGTACATAATACATACGCCGGGGCCGGTCTATCAGCCGCAGCGCGACGATAACGCGGAGCTGCTGTATTCGTGCTATAAGTCAAGTCTGGAGCTTGCAAAAAAGCATAAGCTTAAAAGTATATCGTTCCCGCTGATATCAGCGGGAATATACGGCTATCCGCCTGCGGACGCGCTGAAGGTCGCGACACAGGCGATCTCGGATTTCCTTGAGGATAACGATATGGACATATACCTTGTCGTCTATGATAAGAGAGCCTTCAAGGTAAGCTCGGAGCTTTTCGACGATGTAAAGGAATATATCGACGCGAATCTTGTCATTGAGCAGGATCTGAGGCAAAGAGGGATATCGGAAAAATTCCTGCATACCGAGCTGCGCTCTGACAGCCCCGCGCAGATGTTTCCGCAGGCAGAATTTGCTCCGGCGGCTGCACAGCCGGGACTGTTCCGGATGGCGCAGAAAAAGGATCTTGACAAGATGCTGCTTGAGATGGACAGCTCCTTTTCTGAGTACCTTTTGTATCTCATAGACAAGAGCGGAAAGACGGACGCCGAGGTTTACAAAAAGGCGAATATCGACCGCAAGCTGTTCTCAAAGATACGCTCGAATCCGGCATATAAGCCGAGCAAGATCACTGCAGTCGCGTTTGCGATCGCGCTGGAGCTGGACTGGCAGACAGCGCGCGAGCTTGTGAGCCGCGCGGGCTTCTCATTTTCGCACAGCTCGAAGTTTGATATTATAATCGAATATTTTATATGTAACAGCAGCTATGATATCTTTGAGATAAACGAGGTGCTGTTCGCGTTCGATCAGCCGCTGATCGGAGCGTAATTGTCGCCCGTCAGGCGACCAACCTCTCTTTCGCATGATGTATAATGAGTACATCAAACAAACGAAAGAGAGGTTTTCACTATGAAAAAGAATTTAACGGAGATAGTATTCATCCTTGACCGCAGCGGGAGCATGTCAGGACTTGAGCGTGACACCATCGGCGGGTATAACTCAATGCTCGCAAAGCAGCGGAAGGAGAAGGGCGAGGCGTTCATCTCGACGGTGCTGTTTGACGGCACCTGCGAGGTGCTGCATGACAGAGTGCCGATCGACAGGATATCGGATATCACCGAGCGTGACTATTATGTCCGTGGCTGCACAGCATTGCTTGACGCTGTCGGTGGCGCGATACATCATATCGGCAATGTCCATAAGTATGCGCACGCCGAGGACAGACCGGAGAGGACGCTGTTCATCATCACGACCGACGGGATGGAAAACGCGAGCCGACGCTACAGCTATGAGCGCGTGAAGGAGATGATAGAGCATCAGAAAACGCACTACGGCTGGGAGTTCATCTTCCTCGGCGCAAACATCGACGCGGCGGCGGTCGGCGCGAGGATGGGCATAGACGCAGATCATTCGGTCGAGTTCACCAACGACGGTATCGGGCAGCGCGTGAACTATGAAGCGATGAGCGAGGCGATCAGCTATGTGCGCGAGTGCGCCGCGCCGCTCAGGGCAAACTGGAAGGCGAGCATAGAAGAGGACAGAAAGCATAGAAAAATATAAGATACGAGGCTCGGGGCAATGCTCCGAGCCTTCCTTTTTCCGTAAATTCACAAATATAACATATGATGTTTGTAGTTTGTTAAGCATATATTTCATTATCCTAACAACCGCCGCAAGCGCCTTGACATCTTATTTTGTATGTGATAGAATTATCTTGAATTATAGTATCCGTACCTCATGGGCGGTGCCGAACAAGCAAAGATACTTAAGGAGGAAAAACAAATGGATATGTCAAAGAAAACCGTTAAAAAGATATGTCTGCTTATCGCATTCGGCGGACTTATACTATTCATTGTGCAGAACTATGCGATGCTCGGAGACACGGCATGGATGCTGATAGGCGTGTTCACACCGCTTATTATAGGTGCCGCGCTTGCGTTTGTTCTGAATATCCCTATGAGCTTTTTTGAGCGTACTATCTTCAAGAAGCTGAAGAATCGCGGACTTGTGCGCGTGTTCAGTATGCTCCTGACCTTTATCATCGTAATACTTGTGCTGTTCGGTGTGGTATCTATAATTGCTCCGCAGCTTGCCACCACGCTCATCGATCTCGGAAAGGCGGCAAACGAAGCCATCCCGAAGGCAAAGGCATGGGCGGAGGATCTTTTTGAAAACAACCCGTTTGTAAAGGAACAGATAGAAGCGTTCAACATCGATGTTGCCGGTATCACAAGCAATGTTGTGGAGTATATCAAGAACGGCGCGTTCGGAGCTATCTCCGGCGGCGTTTCGGCGGCTATGGCGATCGCGAGCGGTATGACATCCTTTGTTTTAGGCATGGTATTTGCCATATACATACTCGCTCAGAAGGAGACACTCGGCAGACAGAGCTGGAAGCTTTTCGATGCCGTTACTCCCGATAAGATAAACGGCAAGGTAAAATATGTAATGCAGAAGTGCTATAAAACATTTTCCGGATTCATTGCGGGTCAGTGTACAGAGGCTCTGATCTTAGGCTGCATGTTCTTCCTTGTGCTCACGATAGCGCAGATGCCTTATGCGCTGCTGATCAGCGTTATGATCGCGATATTTGCGTTCATCCCGCTCATCGGACTTGTCATAGCATGTGTGATCGGCGCGCTCCTGATACTGATGGTAAGCCCGATCAAGGCGTTGATATTTATAGTTATATTCATAATACTTCAGCAGGTAGAGGGTAACCTTATATATCCGAGAGTAGTCGGAAACAGTGTAGGCTTACCTCCGATATGGGTGCTTGCAGCGGTAATGGTCGGATCCAGTCTTTTGGGTATATTCGGCGCGCTGTTCCTTATCCCGTTCACATCAGTAGTATATTCGCTTGTAAGGGAATGGGCAAATAAGAGACTTGCAAAGGAAAAGGCTCAACAGCTGCCCGAAGGAGAGGAAGGACAGACTTGATCAGATTTGTAACATGCGCAATGGTATTCATGGGCAGTCTGCTCATGATATACAACATATGCGGCTTTGTCCGCTTTGCCCGCGAAATAAAGAACAAAAAGGGCTGGGATGAGAATAACAGGATACTGTATATCCCTATCATCCTTCTGATATTCTTTTTGCTGGGCTATATCGCCGTCGGGATATTCGGAAACCCCGATCTCATTGTGTCGGGTATACTTTTCGGCGGCAGCATCTTTGTCTTTGTGATATATGAGCTTCTGACGAATATCACAAAGCGCGTATCTGAAAGCGAGCATCTTGAGGCGCAGCTTATGGCGGCGGAGCAAAGCAGCCGCGCAAAGAGCGATTTTCTGGCGAGCATGAGCCATGAGATGCGCACGCCGATGAATGTTATCATAGGTCTTGACACGGTCGCGCTCAGCGAGCCGGATCTTTCGCCGGAGACAAGACACCGGCTCGAAAAGATCGGCGAGAGCGCAAAATACCTGCTCGGACTCATAAATAATATACTTGATCTCAACAGCTCAGAAACAGATAAGATAGAGATAAAGAAGGACCCGTTTTCGCTCAGTGACGCGGTGCGGCAGGTCAATGCCATGACCAGCACGCTCTGCGCTGAGAAGGGGATCGGCTACAGCTTTGACGCGCCCGAGGAGATCGACGGGAAATATATCGGTGATGAGACCGTTATCAAGCAGGTGCTGTTCGCGCTGCTCGATAATGCCGTAAAATATACCGATTCCGGAGAGGTCAAGCTTTTGCTTGACTGTACCGAGGAGACTGGTAATATCCGCACGATACGGTTCACCGTTTCGGATACCGGGATAGGGATGGATCAGGACTTTTTGCAGCATGTCTTTGAGGTATTCGCGCGTGAGGATCAGTCTGAGACCGGTATGGGCGGCAGCGGCCTGGGGCTTGCGGTCGCAAAGCGGCATATTGAGGAGATGGGCGGCACCATCACCGTTAAGAGTGAAAAGAACAAGGGCTCAGTATTTGCGTTTACGCTCCCGCTGGAGTATATCGAGGCAGAGGATGCCCCGCAGCCCGTTGAGGATGAAGAGGTAACGCTTGAGGGCAAGCGGATACTGATAGTTGAGGATGTGCCGGAGAACGCGGAGATAGTCGCGGATCTGCTCGAATTAGAAGAAGCGGAGACCGAACATGCCGAAAACGGTAAGATAGCGGTGGATATGTTCAACGCATCGCCGCCCGGCTATTACGATGCGGTGCTGATGGATCTGCGTATGCCGGTGATGGACGGATTCACCGCGACGCGTGAGATCAGGGCGCTTGACCGCGCCGATGCGGCAAGGGTGCCTATAATCGCGCTTTCGGCAAATGCATTTGAGATCGATATAAACCGGTCTCTTGCAGCCGGGATGAACGCGCATCTTGCAAAGCCGGCTGATGCGGATCAGCTTTATTCGACAATAAAGAAATTTATCGCGCTTTCGCGAGTATAACAGCACAGAGGAAATGCAGAAAAGGAGAACAGATCATGTTTAAATCTAAACAGATACAGCGGCAGCGGCAGGTACTGGTCGTAGACGATCAGGAGATAAACCGCGATGTCCTGGGGTTGATACTTGAGGATGATTATGAGGTCATCTATGCCGAAAACGGCAGGGAGGCTCTTGAAAAGATACAGGAGAATCTCGATTCTCTCTCTCTTGTCATGCTCGATCTCATAATGCCGGAGATGGACGGGTTTGAGGTGCTTGAGACTATGCGTGATGATGAGGAGATGAGCAGCATCCCCGTCATCGTGCTGACTGCCGAGAAGGAAGCGGAGCTGAAGGCACTGCGGCTTGGCGCGGCGGATTTCATCACAAAGCCGTTTGATGTGCATGAGATCGTGCTTGCCCGCGTTGCGCGTATAGTGGAGCTGAGCGAGGGCCGTCAGCTCATATCCGCGGCGGAATATGATAAGCTCACCATGCTCTATAACCGCAACTTCTTCTTTGAATATGCGAACCGGCTCTATACCTATCATCCGGAGCTGCATTTGGACGCGGTGGTAATGAACATAGAGCAGTTCCATTCGGTAAACGCACTGAACGGCCGTGAATTCGGCGATGATATTCTGCGCATAATAGGCAACGAGATACGCGCCTTCCTTTCGGAGACGGAGGGCATCGCGAGCCGCTTTGACGCGGACCGGTTCGATATATACTGCGTTCATCAGGATAACTACCATGCTGTGCTCGAACGCTTCCAGAACAAGGTCAACAGCATTTCGCCGAATGTAAACATCCATCTGAGGATGGGCGTGAAGCCGTGGAGTCAGGAGGTCGAGCCTATAGTTATGTTTGACCGCGCGAGAGCGGCATGTAACATGGTTCGCGGAGATTATCATCATCCGCTCATGATATATAATGATGATATGCTCATGCGCGAGCTGCTCAATCAGCGGCTTTTGAACGACCTGCGCAGCGCTGTTGATGACAAGCAGCTGCAGGTGTATTATCAGCCTAAGTATGATATCCAGTGCGAGCCGCCCAAGCTCAGCAGCGCCGAGGCGCTCGTAAGATGGAAGCATCCGGAGCTGGGTATGATCTCGCCGGGCAGCTTTGTCCCGCTCTTTGAGGGCAACGGACTTATAAGCATCGTTGACGATTTCGTATGGCGCGAGGCGGCGCAGCAGATAGCGGCATGGAAGGAAAAGTATAACTTTACCCTGCCGGTTTCGGTAAACATATCGCGCACCGATGTATTTGATACCACGCTCGTAGACCGGCTCAAGGAGCTTGTTGAGGAGAACGGGCTCGATTACAGCAACATAAAGCTGGAGATCACCGAGTCGGCATATACCGAGAACTCCAAGGGTCTGCTCGATCTTATCGACAGCCTGCGCGAGCTCGGCTTTGCCATCGAGATGGACGATTTCGGCTCGGGCTATTCATCGCTCAACATGCTGTCATCCATGCCGATAGATGTACTCAAGATGGACATGAAGTTCATCCGAAATATTGAGACAAACGAGACAGACCGCCGCCTTGTGCAGCTGGTGCTTGATATAGCAAAATACCTCAATGTGCCGGTAGTGGCAGAGGGCGTTGAAAATGAAAAGCAGCTTGAGATCCTGAGGAACGCAAGCTGTGATCTGGTGCAGGGATATTACTTCTCGCGCCCGCTGCCGGCGGATGAGTTTGAAAAGCTCATCGAGCGCGAAATAGCGACAGAAAGGGATCGATAACATGACATTACAGGAATTGTATGAAAGAATAGACGGAGACTATACTCAGGCTACGAACGTACTGAGGATGGATAAGCTTATCGACAAGCATATCCGCAGGCTGCCGAACAACGGCGTTGTGGATAAGCTGATCGCGGCGGCAGATACTATGGATGCCACATCTCTTTTTGAGAGTGCGCATGCGATCAAGGGCGTATGCGGAAACCTCGGGCTTGTAAAGCTCGCGGCGGCGGCATCGGAGATCTCGGAGGAATTCCGTCCGGGAAACCCCCGCAACTTTACCGATGACGAGGTAAAGGCTAAGATCGCCGGTATCTCTGAGCTTTATGAAAAGACAAAGGCCGAAATAAATAATTATGAGGCTTCGCTGTAACATGAAAGGATCGATATAAAATGGATCTCGAAAATAACCGGGCAGGCAGCTACCCGTATCTGACGGCGTTCGGCGCATGGGCGCTGTCATTTGGCTGCAGTGTCGGATGGGGCTCATTCGTCATGCCCGGAACCACCTTTTTGCCTATCGCGGGACCTCTGGGCACAGCGCTGGGTCTTGGTATCGGCGCGCTCGTTATGCTCATTCTTGCAAAGAATTTTCATTTGCTGATGAACACCTACCCCGATGGCGGAGGCACCTATACATATACAAAAAAATGTCTGGGCTATGACCACGGCTTTCTGAGCGCGTGGTTCCTTATCCTGACATACATAGCGATAATCTGGGCGAACGCGACCGCGCTGCCGCTGATCGCAAGGACACTTTTAGGCAGCACATTCCAGTTCGGCTTCCACTATGAGGTCGCGGGCTATCATGTATATATGGGCGAGATAATGCTTGTCCTTGGCTCAATGATCGCGGCGGCGCTTTTATGTCTGAGACGCAAGCTGTCGGAATGGATGCAGATACTGTTTGCGGTACTGCTCTTCTGCGGCGTTGTGATCTGCTTCGTGGTCGCGGCGGTAAATAAGGACAACTCAGTAGAGATGTTCAGCCCGCCGTTTGCACCGGGCAAAAGCCCGTTCGGCGGCACGTTCACGATATTCGCGCTCGCGCCGTGGGCGTATGTCGGCTTTGAGTCGATCTCGCACTCTGCGGGCGAGTCAAAATATCCGCTGAAAAGAGCGTTCCGCATAATGGTCATCGCGATCATCACCGCTGGCGCGGCATATATACTGCTGTCGTTGCTGTCAGTGACCGCTCTTCCGTTCAGAAGATACTCATGGTTTGAATATACAGAGCATCTTGGCGACTATACGGGAATGATGGCACAGCCGGCGTTCTATGCGGTGAACAAGACCTTCGGAGTATGGGGCTCGGTTATAATGGGTGTCGCGGCGCTAGGCGCGATCTTTACCGGACTTATCGGAAACTTCATTGCGCTCAGCCGTCTTATCCGTTCAATGTCAGAGGACGATCTTATGCCCGAAAGCCTGGGCAGGCTTGATAAGAACAATGTTCCGCGCAACGCGATCCTCGCGATCCTCGGTATATCGCTGATCCTTCCGTTTTTCGGAAGAACGGCGATAAGCTGGATAGTCGATGTCACCACCGTCGGCGCGACCATCGCTTACGCATTCGCTTCGTATGCGGCGCTCAGGACAGCGCGGCAGAAAAACAATAGGACAGTTATCATTACCGGAACAGCCGGACTTATCATATCGGTACTGTTCGCATTGGAATTTCTCATACCTAACATCGTTGATGTAAAAACGCTTGCGACAGAGTCGTATCTTATCCTTGCTGCATGGGGAATAATCGGATTTATTGTATTCCTCAGCCTTCTCAAACGCGATAAGCACAGGCGGCTCGGCAGATCTGTAATTGCGTGGGTAGTATTTTTAGGGCTTATAATCTTCACATCCAGCGTATGGATGATGCAGACAACGAACAATGTCGTTGAAAATTCGGTAAGACCTATACAGAAATACTATACCGCTCAGCTGGAAAAGGCGGGCGTTGACACGACCACCGAGGAGGCGAAGAGATCGACAGAGTACCTCCACGGGATACTGGATAATATCGATACCTCGCTCGACACCGCGACGGCGATCCAGATCGGACTTATCATCTCAGCGCTCATAATCCTGTTCAGCATATATTCAAAGATACAGAAGCGCGAGAGGGAAACAGAGGTCGAAAAGCTGGTTGCCGAGGAGACGAGCCGCGCCAAGACGAGCTTTTTGTCCAATATGAGCCACGAGATCAGAACGCCTATGAACGCTATCATAGGTCTTGACAATATCGCGCTGCGCGATCCGGATCTGTCTCCAAAGACGAAGGAGAATCTTGAAAAGATCGGTGCTAGCGCGAAGCATCTTCTGGGACTCATAAACGACATACTTGATATGAGCCGCATCGAGTCCGGACGCATGGTGCTTAAAAATGACGAGTTTGCGCTCAGGGAGATCCTTGAGCAGGTGAATATAATCATAGACGGTCAGTGCCGGGACAAGGGACTGAACTATGAATGCAAGCCGGTAGGAGATTTGAATGACTATTATGTCGGCGACGATATGAAGGTCAAGCAGGTGATGATCAATATCCTGGGCAACTCGGTAAAATTCACCGACGCGCCGGGAGATATAACTCTCGCTGTCGAGCAGATCGAGGCTCAGGACGAAAAGTGCTTATTGCGCTTCTCAATGAAGGATACCGGTATCGGCATGGACGAGGCGTTTATACCGAAGCTGTTTGAGGCGTTCTCGCAGGAGGACGCGACGATGACGAACACCTACGGCGGAAGCGGTCTCGGCATGGCGATCACCAAGAACTTTATAGATATGATGAACGGCAGCATCGAGGTCAGGAGCAAAAAGGGCGTCGGCTCGGAGTTCATCGTTACGCTCCCGCTGGGGCTTTCAGACAGAAAGGCAGAGCCGGAGGCGGCTGAGGCGGAGAATGAGGCTGCCATATCAGCGGCTATCGCCGGAAGAAGGGTGCTCATGGCGGAGGATGTTGACACCAATGCCGAGATACTGGCAGACCTTCTTGAGCTGGAGGATGTTATAACAGAGCGTGCCGAAAACGGCGAGGCGGCGATCAGGATGTTCTCAGAAAAGCCCGAGGGCTATTATGACGCGATCCTCATGGATATGCAGATGCCCGTAATGGACGGACTTACCGCAACGCGCGGGATAAGGACACTTGGAAGACCGGACGCAAAGACCATCCCGATCATTGCGATGACCGCGAATGTATTTGATGAGGATGTCCAGCGCTCTCTTGCGGCGGGCATGAACGCGCATCTTGCAAAGCCGATAGAGCCGGATAAGCTTTATGCGACTCTTGCGGGAATGATCGCAAAATAAAGATAACAGGAGAAAGGGGAGCTGCGGCTCCCCTGAATTTATTGATGAAGGTTATAATTGATAAGATAATAGGCTTTATAAAGACCGAAACGGTGCTGTCGGCGGCAACACTGCTGGCGCTTCTTTCTATGCTTTTCATCCCGCCGGATGCGGGATATGTCGATTATATAGATATAAGGACGCTGGGGCTTCTGTTCTGCCTTATGGCGGTAATGGCGGGCTTCCGCCGCACCGGTGTATTCACCTTTCTTGCCGAGCGGCTGCTTTTACGGATACACAGCATAAGAGGGCTCGCGTTTCTGCTCGTCATGTTGTGCTTTTTCTCGTCGATGCTCATAACCAATGATGTTGCGCTGCTCACCTTTGTCCCGTTCACCTTTGTCATCTTCTCGCTCATTGACACACATGGGCGCGCAAGGCTCCTGATACGGGTCGTTGCGATGGAGACGGTGGCGGCAAATCTCGGCAGTATGCTCACGCCGCTTGGCAATCCGCAGAATCTGTATCTTTACGGCATCTCCGGCATGGGTGCGGGTGAGTTTGTCCTGTTGATGCTGCCGTATACGGTCGCGGCATTCATTATGCTTGCGGTATGGGCGGTGCTGCGCAACAAAAAAGACCGCGTAAGGATATCCCTGCGCGGTGAAACGAGCCTTGGCAGCGGAAAAAGTATAGGCGTTAATATCGTCCTCTTCATCCTATGCCTTCTGACAGTCGCGCGCGTGCTCGACTGGCGGATAACGCTTTTGGCGGTGATCGTGATGGAGGCGGTATCCGACCGCGGTATATTCAAAGAGGTGGATTATACACTGCTCATAACCTTTATCGCGTTTTTTGTATTCATCGGGAACATGGGCAGGCTCCCCGCGGTGCGTGACGCGCTATCCGGCTTCATCACGGGACGGGAGTGCGTAACGGGCGTGATATCCAGCCAGGTGATAAGCAATGTTCCGGCGGCGCTCCTGCTTTCGGGCTTTACAAATAAGCTCCGTCCGCTGATCGTCGGCGTGAACCTCGGCGGGCTCGGCACGCTCATAGCATCGATGGCGAGCCTCATATCGTTCAAGCTGATAGGCGCGCGAAGCAAAAGGCTGCGCGGCAGATATTTTGTCTATTTCACGGCTGTGAACATCATCTTCCTCGTTGTGCTTTTAGGGATATATCTGTTTATACAGTAGCTTTACAGCAGATATTTGGTATTGCAATTTATCGGTTATTATGCTATAATAAAATAGTCAATGTATAGCATTGATGAAATTTGTAAAAAATTACACAAAGGAGAAACAAACCATGAACAAACAAACAGGTTCGTCACCCGTAAAAAGGATCGCCTTTGCGGTAGTGGCGGTTGCGTTGCTTATAACGATCATCGTTCTTCAGATGAACACAAGCGCTGAGATCGATCCGGAAACCTATCAGCCGGCAGTTTATTCATCTCTGTTTGCGCTGCTGCCTCCGGTGATCGCGATAGTACTCGCGCTCATAACGAAGGAGGTATATTCCTCACTGTTTATCGGTATACTTACCGGCGCGTTCCTTTATGCGAACGGAAGTCCGGAGCTTCTGATGAACTCAATGCTCTTCAACGAGAGCGGCGGTATGATCTATAAGCTTGCAGACAGCTGGAATGTCGGCATACTGGTATTCCTTGTAATACTCGGCATCATGGTCGCGTTGATGAACAAGGTCGGCGGCTCGGCGGCGTTCGGACAGTGGGCGTCGGAGCATATAAAGAGCCGTGTCGGCACACAGGTAGCAACTATAGTTCTTGGCATACTTATATTTGTAGATGACTATTTCAACTGTCTGACGGTCGGCTCGGTAATGCGCCCCGTAACGGACAGAAGAAACATTTCCCGCGCAAAGCTCGCGTATCTTATCGACGCGACGGCGGCGCCGATCTGTATCATAGCTCCGGTATCGAGCTGGGCGGCGGCTGTTACCTCATCCGTGCCTGACGGCTCGGGAATAAACGGTTTTGCGATGTTCTTGCACACTATCCCGTTCAACCTCTATGCGCTCACGACCATCCTTATGATGTTCCTGCTCGCGGGCATGAAGTTTGACTACGGCCCCATGAAGATTCATGAAGAGAACGCAATGAAGGGCGACCTGTTCACGACTGAGGCGCGTCCCTACGGCGACGATATGGACACAGCTGCGGTCACAGGAAACGGTAAGGTCATAGACCTCGTTATACCGGTGCTCGTGCTCATATTCTTCAGCATATTCGGCATGGTATATACAGGCGGATTCTTCAAGGGCGAGACCTTTATAGACGCGTTTGCAAATGCTGACGCTTCCATGGGTCTGGTTATCGGCGGATTCATTTCGATCATAATCACATTCTTCTTCTACATGATCCGCGGTGTCATCAGCTTCAAGGAATTTGCAGAGTGCATTCCCGAGGGCTTCAAGGCAATGGTAGCGCCGATACTGATACTCACGATGGCATGGACGCTCTCCGGCATGACCGGACTTCTCGGCGCGGATGTATACGTGCATGATGTGGTAGCGAACTCAGCGGGTGCGGTACAGATATTCCTGCCGGCTATAATCTTCATGGTAGCGGCATTCCTTGCGTTTTCAACGGGTACAAGCTGGGGTACCTTCGGTATCCTTATCCCGATCGTGTGCAGCGTGTTCTCGACTCCGGAAAGCTATCCGATGCTCGTTATCTCGATCGCGGCATGTCTTTCAGGTGCAGTATGCGGCGACCACTGCTCACCGATCTCCGATACGACCATCATGGCATCTGCCGGTGCGCACTCGGATCATGTGAACCATGTTTCGACTCAGCTGCCGTATGCTGTTACAGCGGCTGTGATCTCAGGCATAGGCTATCTCATAGCGGGCGCTCTGGGCTATAATTTCGGAACCAATGCAGCGCTCATCGCTCCGGTTGCGGCGCTCGCATTGATGGTGATAACCATGATAATGGCAAAGAAGATAGCAGCAAAATAATAAAAGGCATAATTGGTTTTGAAATGGCAGCTGCGGCTGCCATTTTAAAGGGAAGGAAATATTATGGATGAACTTGTAAGGGGTAATAGCGTTGACGGCTCGATAAGGGTTTTCGCGGCTGTTACGACAGAGCTTGCGGATGAGGCGCAGCGTATGCACAGCACGTCCGCGACCGCATCGGCGGCGCTCGGCAGACTGCTCACCGCCGCAGCTATCATGGGCGTGCAGCTCAAGGGTGAGGACGACTCGGTAACGCTTCAGATAAACGGCGACGGACCGCTCGGGATGCTGGTTGCGGTGACGGACAGTAATGGTCATGTACGCGGATATGTGGAAAACCCGAACGCTGATCTGCCGCCTAAAACACCGGGCAAGCTTGATGTGGGAAGAGCTGTCGGCAGCGGTTATCTCAGCGTGATACGCGACCTGCACCTCAAGGAGCCGTATATCGGCAGAACGCCGCTCGTGAGCGGCGAGATCGCCGAGGATTTGACCTACTATTTCGCAAAGAGCGAGCAGATCCCGACCGCTATCGCATTGGGAGTGCTTGTAGACACCGATCTTTCGGTAAAGGCGGCGGGCGGATATATGATCCAGCTAATGCCCGAGGCGACTGATGAGACCGCCGACCGGCTCACCGAGCTTATCGGAACGCTTCCGCCGGTGACGGATATGGTAAACGAGGGCATGACCGCAGAGGATATTGCATTTACCGTTACACAGGGCTTTGACATGCTCATCGAGAACAAGCACGCGCATCCTATGTATGAGTGCAAATGCTCTCGCGACCGCATGGAGCGCGCCCTTATCTCACTCGGTAAGGACGAGCTGCGCGCGATAATCGAGGAGCAGGGCGAGGCTGAGATGGGCTGCCGGTTCTGCGATAAAAAATATGTATTCAGCCGCGATGAGCTGGAGGAGCTCTATGAAAAAGCGAGGGGTGGAAAAT
Organism: uncultured Oscillospiraceae bacterium; assembly: GCA_946531785.1. Lineage (GTDB taxonomy): Bacteria > Bacillota > Clostridia > UBA1381 > UBA1381 > Ornithomonoglobus. The sequence continues at coordinate 9,412 of CAMNAT010000002.1, read as the reverse complement.
GATCAGGAACGCAGTGAAGGCATATATCGTTGTGCCGTGCTATAACGAGGAAGAGGTGCTTAACGAGACCTGTACCCGTCTGCTCGGGCTGATGGAGAGCATGCGCCGGACAAATCTTGTCTCGGTACAGAGCCGCATCGTGTTTGTCGATGACGGCAGCAGGGACGCGACCTGGCAGATCATCACTGAGCTTGAGCAGGACTATCCCGAGGTGTGCGGCATAAAGCTTGCGCATAATGTCGGGCATCAGAACGCGCTCTTCGGCGGGCTTATGACGGTACGCAATGACTGCGACTGCGCGATCTCCATCGACGCGGATCTGCAGGATGATATAAATGTTATACCCGAGATGATAAAAAAGTACCGCGACGAGGGCTGTGAGGTCGTCTACGGTGTAAGAAACAAGCGCGATACCGACACCTTCTTCAAGCGTGAGACCGCGCTCGGCTTCTATAGGATGATGAAGCTGATGGGTGTGGATATGGTGTATAATCATGCGGATTTCCGGCTTATGAGCCGCGCCGCGCTCCATGCTCTTTCTCAGTTTGAGGAACGGAACCTGTTCCTGCGCGGCATGGTGCCGCTTATCGGGTTCAAGTCCGATAAGGTCTACTACGACCGCGGCGAAAGATTCGCAGGCGAATCGAAATACCCGTTAAAGAAGATGATCTCCTTTGCATTTGACGGTATAACCTCGTTTTCGATAAATCCGATCAGGCTGATATCGGCTATAGGTGTGATCGCGTGTGTGATCTCAGTCATCATGGCGATATACGCTATCGCGCAGAAGATACTCGGTCATGTAAATGTCGGCTGGACATCCGTTATCTGCTCCATATGGTTTCTTGGCGGGCTTCAGATGCTCGGCATAGGACTGATAGGTGAATACATCGGCAAGATGTATAAGGAGGTCAAGCGCAGACCGAGGTTCATAGTAGAGAGATATATAGGCGACAGAAGATAAGGGATAAAAAATAACGGAGTCGGCTTTCCGACCCCGTTATTTTTATTCTTCTGTCTTTTCCGGCTCAGCTTTTTCCTCTTCCTTTTTATCAAGGCTTTGGATGTATTCGTCTATCGCGTCCGCGACCTTCTTGGAATAGCTTACTGCTTCAACAACTGTTCTCGCTCCGCTTACAACATCGCCTGAGGCAAAGATGCCGTCGCGTGTCGTTTCGCCGAAGGTGTTCGTAACCAGCAGTCCGCGGTCTGTCGTGTTAAGTCCGCCGGTTTTGGCAACGAGCGCATTGTCCGCGCCCTGGCTGATCGCGATTATTGTGCTGTCCGCCTCCTCAAGCCGCTCTGTGCCGGGTATGCGCGTGAGTGTGCCGTGACCGTCGCATTCGAGGTCTGCAAAGATACAGCCGTTATCTACTATCTCGACCGGCTCAACATGGACCTTGAATTCAACACCCTCAAGCTTTGCATAGTTCACCTCATGGTCGCTCGCTGCAAAGAAGTCGTGGCGCGAATATACAGTTACCTCGCGAACACCGTGGCGCAGCGCGGTACGCGCAACATCCATTGCCGAGTTGCCGGCACCGATGATGTTTAGCTTCTCGCCCAGACGGTAAACATCGGGGTTGGTGAGGTAGTTTATAGCGTAATGCACATTTCCGAGCGACTCGCCCTTGATGCGCAGCGTGTTCGGTCTCCATACGCCTATGCCTATGAACACAGCCTTGTAGCCGTCGCGGAACAGGTCGTCTATGGTGATGCCGCTGCCGACCATAGTATTCGGGCGGATCTTAACGCCCAATGAGTACAGCTTTTCCTTGTAGCCGTCAAGTATCGACTTTGGCAGACGGAACTCCGGTATGCCGTAGCGCAGTACGCCGCCGATGCGTTCTCTGCCCTCGAATATGGTTATGTCATAGCCCCTGCGCGCGAGGATGATCGCGATAGCGATACCCGCCGGACCTGAGCCGATTATAGCCACCTTTTTGCCGTTCTTTTCGATATGATCAAACCGCAGACGGTCAAAATAATATGTGGATATGTAGTTTTCTATTACCGAGGCATGCACAGGCGCGCCCTTGCGGTTCAGAACGCAATGACCCTCGCACTGGTTCTCGTGGTTGCAGACGAGCGAGCATATCATTGACAGCGGATTGTTTTCAAACAGCGTCTTTCCGGCTTTGTCGATATCGCCCTCAAGCATGGTGTGGATCATATCGGGGATAGGTGTCTTTATCGGACAGCCCTCTCTGCAAAGCGGTTTCTTGCAGTTAAGGCAGCGTTTAGCTTCGTCAAGTACATGATATGCCATATTATTTTACCTCCATATTACTTTAATTAGCTATATATTATTATTCTAACATAAACAAAAGCGGATTTCAACAGGGAAATCAGTTATCTGCAACAGAATTTTTGAGCAGTTTATAAAGCTCCTGCGCCGTCATCTTCTTCACCTTGTCCTTGTCGATGACCGACGCGCTTTCGTGTGTGTGGAAAAGGTAGATGTATTTTGCCGTTTCAGTGACCGTCATAAGCTCAGAGTATTTGTACTCCTGCTGAGAGTTATCCATATATTCAACATAACGGTCGGGATAGAATTCATATTTAAGTGTCTGCACGTTGTCCTTTACAGACTTGTACGGGCGGCGGTACGCATAGGCGGGATATATGATCATCACGATACCCGCTGCGATAGGCACGGCGGAGATAAATATGTTCATCTGCTCTGAGAGCGCGTAGAAGCCGAAGGCTATGAGCGCCGTTGCTATGAGAGCCAGTATCACGCGGATGCCGCGCATTTTTTTCTTGTAGTAGGTAGTGAAGAACTCCTTGTACAGCTCAGGTGATGTTGTTGTTCTTGCGGTTGCGATTATCTCCATGATTATCTCCTCTTAAAATACCTTCAGATGCTTTACAAATGCTCCTGCCAATATGCCTAAAAAGCCCATGATCGCAAAAACGCAGAAGCCCAGAAGGAAGGTCAGCACATAGTGCGCCAGATCCGGCTCGATGCTGTAGTACATTATGAGCGATACGGACGCTAAAAGCGTCACAATAAGCGGCATTTTTGCGTTGAAGCCGACTCTCAGCCCGTAGACAAAGAGGGTGGCGAACACGATCAGCGGGTTCAGATAGAACATAAAAAGATGCGTAAGTATCATCTTGCCCATATCGCCAATGAGCGCCAGTATGAACGGCAGCACATGGAAGAGTATGATCGTCACGAGTATATATATCTTTGAGTTCTCAGTAGTGAATGCAGCTGTTGGAATGATCTTTTCGTCAGCCCGTTTCTTTGTGTTTCTTTTCATGTTAAATTCTCACGCTTTCTCCGTTTTCGGAAAGATATTTTTTAAGATCCTTTATCTCGATCTCGCGGAAGTGGAAAAGGCTTGCCGCAAGCACTGCATCCGCCTTGCCCTCGCGGAACGCATCAAGGAAATGCTCCATCGTTCCCGCGCCGCCTGAGGCGATGACGGGAATGCCCGCGTTTTCGGAAACGCGGCGGGTAAGCTCCAGATCGTAGCCTGCCTTTGTGCCGTCGCAGTCCATGCTGGTTAAGAGTATCTCGCCCGCGCCAAGCTCCTCAGCCTGCTTTGCCCACTCGAGTGCGTCTATTCCGGTGTTCACGCGTCCGCCGTTGAGGTAAACATCCCAACCGCTTCCGTTTTCGCGCCTTTTGGCGTCTATCGCGACCACAACGCACTGCGAGCCGAATTTATCAGCCGCATCGCGTATGAGCTGTGGGTTCTTGATCGCCGCGCTGTTCACGCTCACCTTGTCCGCGCCGGCGTTCAGGAGCTTTCTGAAATCCTCTACTGTGCGTATTCCGCCGCCGACAGTGAACGGGATGAAAACGCGACGCGCCACCGCGTTCACCATGTCAACGACCGTGTCTCTCGCGTCGCTTGACGCGGTAATGTCTAAGAAAACCAGCTCGTCCGCGCCCGCCTTGTCATATACTGCTGCGCATTCGACCGGATCTCCGGCATCTATTAAGTTTATAAAATTAACGCCCTTGACAACTCGTCCGTTTTTTACGTCAAGGCACGGTATTATCCTCTTTGCGTACATATTATATATTCAGATCCTTTCAGAGGCTTATAGTGATAAAAACCTTTTTAGTATGCCAAGTCCCGCGTTGCCGCTCTTTTCCGGATGGAACTGGACCGCAAACACATTGCCGTCCTCAACTGCAATGCTGAGCCGTGCTCCGTATTCGGTATATGCCGAAACGAGCGAGGGATCGTCCGCCTGTGTGTAGTACGAGTGGACAAAGTATAAAAACGGACTGTCATCCGGCAGGATCCGGCTCGGCTTTGCGAGCGTGATGTTGTTCCAACCCATATGCGGTATCTTGAGCCCGCAGTCCGGTATTCGTTTTATCGTTCCCTTGAATATCCCAAGCCCCTCCACGCCCGGACTTTCCTCGCTGCTTTCAAACAGCAGATGCAGTCCGAGGCAGATGCCCAGAAACGGGCGGGAGCCGTCCGCTGCCTTTTTTACTATATCTATGAGACCGCTTGCGCGCAGATTATCCATTGCGTCGCCGAACGAGCCTACGCCTGGCAGTATAACATGATCTGCGGCAAGTATCTTATCGCCGTCGCCGGTTATTTCAGATGCGGCGCCGAGGCTGTCGAGCGCGTTTTTAACGCTGTGCAGATTTCCTGCGCCGTAGTCGATTATCGCAACCATATATCCTTTTCCTTTCAAGGCTGAAAACATCAGCCGTATACATCTGTTCTATAATTATATAACATTTTTTTACTTGTGTCAACAATCACAATGCAGTTTCCGCAGAATTTGCGCTTGACAAACCGGTACGGATTTGCTATAATACCAGTTGTATGCGGATGTGGCGGAATTGGCAGACGCGCCAGACTTAGGATCTGGTGCCCCCGGCGTGCAGGTTCAAGTCCTGTCATCCGCACCAGCACCCGGCAGCGCAAGCTTGCCGGGTTTTTGTGCGTTTAATGGTGAAACCAAACAGCGGTAAATAGGTTCAAGTCCTGTCATCCGCACCATTACGAGAGTTCTTATAGGATTTAACGATTTCTATGAGAACTCTCGTTTTATATTACTATTTTTGTATCATACTGCTACACAGGCTCTTGTGTCAAAGTGAACATCTACACCTTGTCTTGTATGGATTTTAACATTGTTTTCAGGTATCAAATCCATATCAGGAATTTCAAGAGTTCCTATGCAAGTGTAATGTATTTTAAGTCTTTGTACTGTCTTACCGTCAATCTTTTCAGATTGGTAAACCTCAATTTTGTCGATAAGCTCATTCAGCATTTGCGGAGTGAGTTTTTTTGCTCTTGTGTACTTTTGCACCGTAGCAATAAACATATCCGTTGAAACATTTTTGCTCTTGCCATTTGAGATTTCGTCTTTAAGATTTTGCATCTTTTCATTGACGGCTTTTTGCTCGTCCTCATACTTTACGGAAAGTTTCGCAAATCTATCATCAGAGATTTTACCCATTGCGTTGTCCTCATATATCTTTTCAAACAAGATGTCAAGTTCTTTATCCCTTGCTTGAAGTTTTTTGAGTTCGCTTTCCTTGAATTGCATTTCCTGTTCGGCTGCTTTTAATGAACTACCCATAACAAGTTTTGCAAAAGCATTTTCATACCTTGTAGCAAATCTTGTCAATCTTCGGATTTCTCCAAGTACAACCTGTTCAAGAAAATCTGTACGGATATAATGGGAGGATTCACAAATCTTTCGTTTACCTCTGTTATACCCTGTGCAATTAAAGTATGTAATTTCTTTATTGCCTTGATTGAAATGAAAATTGAGATTGCTTCCACAGTCCGCACATTTAAGCAAGCCGGAAAACATATTCTTTTCGCCGTCTGCTTTTTTGCGTTTTCTAACCTTGCCCCGTTTTTCTTGTATCCTCTCATATATAGCCCTTTCAATAATTGGAGGGTTAACATCTTTGAAGATAACAATATTTTCGGGATCGTTCGCATAGCGTTTCTTATTCTTGTATGACTTTGAATAGGTTTTGAAATTGATTATATCACCGCAATACTCTTGTGTAGTAAGAATTTTAACTATCATTGATGAAGTCCAAGCGTAAGGATTTTCGTTTTTCTTCTTATGCGGTTTTTTAATGCCTTTACTTATCCAATAATGAACAGGAGTTAAAATCATATCCTGCTCAAAAATCACGGCAATTTGCTCCGTTCCGTAATCTTGCATATACATATTGAAAGCACGACGGACAACGGTTGCAGCTTCTTCATCAATAAGCCAAGTCTTTTTATCGTCTGGGTTTTTCATATACCCATAATGCGGAGCTGAAAGTGGCTCACCTGAATTTCCCTTAATCTTATTGCTGATACGACGCTTTTTACTTATATCACGTGCATACCATTCATTGAAAAGATTTTTGATAGGTGCAAGTTCGTTTTCGCCCTCTTGTGTATCTATATTATCTGATACGGCAACAAGGCGTATATCGTGTTCAGGTAAAAATTCCTCTGTCAGTTTTCCAACCTCGATATAGTTTCGACCTATACGGGAAAGGTCTTTTACAAACAGTGCAGAAGATTTATTATTTTCAAAATCTTCAATCATTCTAATATAGTCAGGTCTATTCATTGTTACGCCGGAAATACCGTCGTCAATGTAAATCAATAAGTTTGTATATCCCTTTTCCTTTGCTTCTTTTGTAAGTAGCTTTTTTTGATTTCCTATGCTGTAGCTTTCGCCCTCCAGATTATCGTCTCTGCTCAAACGCAAATATAACGATGCTGTGGTTTCTCTCTTTTTATTACTTTTTGACTGTCTCATTAGTCCTCCTTTCCGACAGTCAAATAAGCACTTAACCTATGAATATTATAACGCGCTTTTTTTGACTTGTCAGCCTGTTTGAATAAAGTTGTGCAACTTTTTATTCTTTTCGTGTCATAAGGCGGAGTAAGACAGCACCCAAAGTCTCGGAATTTTCCGTTTTGAAAACGGGCTCAACAATAAAAGAATTTTTATCAAAATCGTAGGTGGTTTTTTCTGTCAAAGAGTTGTCGGCTCTATGACATTGTTCATTGGTTTTAGGGTTCATATTTTCAGCCATAGGCCACACCTCTTTCATCAAAATATTTATCCAAAAATTTATATGACAAAAACGGACGGCTGCCGGCTTGCAGCTCCACAGGGAATTTCACCACTCGGCCCATGCTTGTGGGTGCGCCGCGCAATGCTTTGAGGGCGTTCAACGCGGGAGTATCATTATTCAGTATGTGTGTCATTGCTTGCAGAAAGCCACATCTGCAATTACGGTACAAATATTTATCGCTCATTCCCGGTGGAAGTCGTGGCGCATTTGCCGTAGAGCTCGGCACATACCTTTCGTGCCCGTTTCGTCTATGACGCCCGGTATTTCAGGGAGTATTTGTCAAAGTTCAATTAAGAGGCTTATAGCTCTATAAAAACATATCGAAGTTCGGTATGCTTTTATATAAATACAAGCAACCCTCAACGGGAAGCGTGGAAAGGGGTACACGCTCCCGTATATGGGCGCCCAATTTAGTCTAATCTAAATTTGGTGATGTTTGTAATCAGCTTTGTTTCCAATCTGCGGCGCAGTTCGTCGTCAATACACAAATGCGGATTTCCTTGTTCGTCATAGAGTGTTCTCATAGACAGAGCAGCAATGTAACCGGCATAGTGTTTTAACACGACGTTTATTGCGTATGTATCTCCGCTTGAAGCAGATACGATGACCGGGAAAGGAAGCAAATTTGAATTTGTTTTTACTTGCGTTTCAGTCATTGCCTTTTTCCTCCAAAATCTTTTTTAGCTCTTTAAGTATGCTTGAACGTCTGTATTGCACAGTAGAACGCACCATATTGAGCTTTTTTCCGATTTCCCCGTCATTCATATCGAGGAAATACGAAAGCAGAATTATGTCACGTTTGTTTTGCGGCAGCGCTGCCAACGCTTCTGCAATCGTATCGTCTTTAATAATAACCTGTTCCTGCAATACGTTAAAAGAATGTCCGTCGGCAAAATACTCGTCGTATGCACAAAGCTGTTCAAGCTCTGCAGCTGACAATTCCGAAAATGAAACTTCGTGTTTTTTACGTCTGTTTATTTCAGCATAATAATCTCTCATTTCATTCTTCAATATCTTTTTACAGAAGCAATCAAACGTGTGCTGCTTGTGTTGTTCGTGGGACTTGTCCAATTATCTCACCTCCTTTCGCAACGCGAAAGAAAGCGGGTATTTTATTTCCCCTTTCAACACTACTACGGAAAAAAATTCCGAGCTGCCAAACATATCTGATTTTTCAGATATAAAACTTAATGATAAACAAAAATATCCCGTCTGAACATAAACGTCCAAACGAGATATTGAAATATAAAATCTATTAAATTGATTTCTCACTTCACATTCAAGAGTAAACTGTTCCCTTGAAGAAAAAGCAATATTTTGAAATTGACTATTTACAATATATGTATTCGCTGTTTCGTACAATCAACGTTGTCAATGTTGTTATCCAGCGCACATAAATCCCCCCCAAACATCAAACGATATTTGAGGGGTTAAAACTTATAGGCATAACAAAACAGCTCACACAAATACCGTTTTTTTTATTTGGTGAGCTACTACGCATATAAGAAAAACCGACAATCTGTTGAATAAACAAATTATCGGCTCTGCGTCTTTACAGTTAATTAGGCTCCTGCGTCTTAGCGTCTGGCTCTTTTATAATTTCAATATTAAATTTTTTTGCATTTACCAAAGTTTCATTTTTACATTTCGGACAAAAAAGCGGAAAATTTTTAAGTTCGGTATCTTCTCGGAGCATTGTCCGAGTTTTGTTATTACATATTGGGCATAACACCCATTGAGTATTATCCATTAAGTTATCACCTCGACTCATAGTATGCACCTCTAAAAGTACATTTGATACATATTAAGAAAGACGCAAAACCGATAATATGCTATTCGTAGCATTATATTATCGGCTCTGCGTCTCTGCGTCGGGCTCTATGATAATTGTGGGTGTTTTATTATAGTATCATTCAATTTGATTTTGTTGCATCAATTACCTGAATTTCAAAATTACTAACATTTATTAGACTTTCTTGTTTGCATTTAGGACAGTAAAGAGGGAAATTTCTCATTATGGTATTTTCCTGAATTTTATCGCGAGTTTTATTTCCACATACAGGACATTTTATCCAATCTTTATATTTTTCGATTTTCACTTTACCACCTCAGTTCTATTTACTTGCTATTATAATTTTATGCTTCCTTTCTTTAACTACGGAATCAATCCGACTTTCAACCATACGCTTTATTTTATCAATGTTAATATCAAAAGCACTGGAAGTAGTATTAATGCAGTTTTTTATATTAAGCTCTTTTGGCAGGTTTCTTTTTTTGTTCATAACTATTTCTCCTTATGTTTAATATCGTTCTTTTAAGATT
>CAMNAT010000001.1 GCA_946531785.1 uncultured Oscillospiraceae bacterium | reverse complement strand
GGCGAGGACACCAGAGAGGGACTTACGGCGATCATCAGCGTAAAGGTCGCGGAGGCTCAGTTTGAGGGACAGACAAAGACGAAGCTGGGCAACTCCGGAGCAAGAAATCTTGTTGAAAGCGCCTTGTCAGACAAGTTTGCGGCGTTCCTGGAGGAGAATCCGAAGGTAGCAAGGGCTATAATCGAAAAGACCATATCCGCGTCACGCGCAAGAGAGGCGGCGCGCAGAGCACGCGAGAACTCGCGAAAGGGCGCGATGGCAAACAACTCATCGCTTCTCGGCAAGCTTGCCCGCTGCACGGACGAAGGTTCGGATTATGCAGAGCTGTTCATCGTCGAGGGTGATAGCGCGGGCGGCAGCGCAAAGCAGGGTAGACACAGGCGTTATCAGGCCGTACTGCCACTGTGGGGCAAGATGCTCAATGTTGAGAAGTCGAGGATAGACAAGGTATATGCAAACGAAAAGCTTCTGCCTATCATCCAGGCGCTGGGCGCCGGAATAGGCGAGGAGTTCAATGAAGAAAATCTCCGCTACGGCAAGATAATCATCATGGCGGATGCCGATGTCGATGGAGCGCATATAAGAACGCTGCTTCTGACCTTCTTCTTCAGATATATGCGTCCGCTTATAGAGGGCGGTCATGTGTATATTGCCCAGCCGCCGCTTTATAAGGTGTTCAAGGGCAAGAACAAGGATATCGTGGAGAGATTTGTGTTTGACGAGGCAGCCCGTGACGCTGCGATAGCCGAGCTCGGCAAGGGCGCAAAGGTACAGCGCTACAAGGGTCTCGGAGAGATGGATCCGGAGGAGCTCAAGGAGACGACTATGGATCCCGAAAAGCGCACTATCCTTCGTGTGGATGTTGAGGACGCCATCGAGGCTGACAAGATATTCTCTCTGCTCATGGGTGAGAAGGTAGAGCCGCGCCGCGACTTCATCGAAGCGAACGCGAAGTATGTTTCAAACCTTGATATATAAGATAAAAATTCCCCCATATACTTATATGGGGGATAATACTTTTTTAATATAAGGAGTAAATCATGACTAAGGCTGATCTATTTAAGGAAAGAATAAACGGAAAGAATATAACCGTTATCGGAATAGGCATATCCAACCTGCCGCTTATAAAATTTCTTGTTGAGGCGGGTGCGAATGTTACCGCGTGTGACGCGCATGATGCCGACTGGCTCGGCGATAACTATAAGGTGTGCTGCGAGCTTGGCGTAAAGACTGTATTGGGGGACGGGTATCTTGACAACATAACCGATGATATAATTTTCAAGACACCGGGAATGCGTATAGACAATCCGGCTCTTGTAAAGGCTGCTGAGCGCGGCGCGCATATAACATCTGAGATGGAAACGTTTTTTGAGCTTTGCCCGTCGCATATGATCGCGGTGACCGGTTCTGACGGAAAGACTACCACAACAACTCTCATCCATGAGATGATGGAGCGCGCGGGATATAAGACCTGGCTCGGCGGCAATATCGGAAATCCGCTGCTTTCAGATGTGGATAAGATGACAGAGGACGACTATGTTATTCTTGAGCTTTCATCCTTCCAGCTGCACACTATGAAATGCTCGCCGGAGATAGGCGTGATAACAAACCTCAGCCCGAACCATCTTGACTGGCACAAGGACTACAGAGAGTATATCGAGGCAAAAACGAATATATATAAATACATGAACAGCCGCGACAGGCTCGTACTGAATGCTGATAACCGCGACAGCGCGGCGCTGATATCCGGCGTTCATGCCGATCTGGTGCTTTTCTCGCGCAAAAGTCAGGCGGATATTTATCTTGATAACGGAGTTATTTGCTTCGGCAAGGATAAGATACTCGATATTTCGGATATAAAGATACCGGGAATGCACAATGTTGAAAACTATATGGCGGCGATAGGCGCGGTATATGAGCTTGTAGGCGCTGAAGTTGTTCGCGAGGTGGCAAAGAGCTTCGGCGGCGTACCGCACAGGATAGAGCTTGTCAGAACGCTTGACGGCGTAAAATATTACAACAGCTCGATAGATTCAAGCCCTAACCGTACAATAAACACCTTGAATGTGTTCCCCGATAAGGTCATAATGATCGCGGGCGGCAAGGACAAGGGCATTCCGTATGATGAGCTTGGCGAGCCTCTGGCAGATCATGTAAAAACGCTCATACTTATCGGAGCGACGAGCGGCAAGATAAAGGCAGCGCTGGAGGCGACCGGAAGAGCCGGAGAGGTCGAGGTCATTGATGCAAAAAGCTATGAGGACGCGGTGAACACCGCTCGCAGTAAGGCGTCGGACGGTGATGTGGTACTGCTCTCACCGGCATCGACGAGCTTTGATATGTTCCGCAACTTTGAGGAGCGCGGAAATCTGTTTAAGAAGATAGTTAGTGAATTGGAGTAAAAATATATGCAGCAGCTTATATGGCACCTCAGCAATCTGAGGGGAGCGTCAGGGTTTGAATACCGCATAAACCGCGAGGTCGCGCGGCTGATGAAGCCGTTTTGCGACAGCGTTGAGCGTGACGCGCTCGGCTCGGTGATCGGTTGTAAAAAATGCGGACGCGAGAATGCACCGAAGATCATGATCGAGGCGCATATGGATGAGATCGGTCTGATGGTCTCGGGCATAACCGAGGAGGGCTTTGTCACCTTTACGGATATCGGCGGAGTCGATCAGAGGATCCTGCCGTCGCTTGAGGTAACGATCCACGGAAAGATGGATGTTTCGGGCGTGATCTCGGCGGCATGCGCGGAGGAAGGTAAAAGCTTTAAAAAGGAATATATGGCCATAGATACAGGACTTGATCCGGAGACTGTACGCGCGCTTGTGACCGTCGGCGACAGCATAACCCTGCCGCAGTCGGTGGGGCAGCTCGGCAAAAAGCAGCTCAGTGCAAAGACGATGGACGACCGCGCAAGCGTTGCGGCGCTTATCGGCGCGATGAAAAAGCTGCGCGGCGAGAAGCTGAGCTGTGATGTATACGCAGTCGCTGCCGTTCAGGAGGAGGTCGGCTGCCGCGGCGGAAAGACGACCTCATTCGGTATCGCGCCGGATATAGCTATCGCGGTAGATGTCACACATGGCATAACGCCGGATAACAGCAAGAACGCATTCAGAACAGGCGGCGGCGCGGTCATATCGGTAGGACCCAATATCCATCCGAAGCTTGCAAAGCGGCTTATAGAGACCGCCAAGGATAACGGGATAAAGTATCAGATCGAGGCAGAGGGCGGCGACACGGGCACAGACGCATGGGAGATGCAGGTCTCGGGCGCAGGCTCGGCGTCAGCGCTTTTGTCGATACCGCTCAAGTATATGCACACTCCAGTGGAAACGCTTGCCGTATCTGATGTCAAGGCAGTGGCAGATCTGCTTGCGGAGTTTATTAAAGGAACGGAGGGCGATACAGAATGGCTTTCACTTTAAAAAAGCTCAGTGAGTTGTGCGCTGTCTGCGGCTGTGAGGATGAGGCAAGAAGCTATATCATAGCTGAGATAAAGGAAAAGTGCGACAGTGTAAAAACAGATGTCCTCGGCAATGTTATCGCGTTTAAGCGGGGAATAAGCCCTGAGAAAAAGGTGCTTATCGGCACGAATATCGACGAGCCGGGCTTTATAGTAACGGATATCACCGACGACGGATATATAAAATTCGGCGCAGTGGGCAGGATCGATCCGCGTATGCTGATAGCCAAGAGGGTAGTGATAGGCGAAGACAAGATAAAGGGTGTTATCGGCATAAAGGCTGTGCATCTTACAACTCGTGATGAGCGCGGGACAGCTGTGAAGCTGTCTGATATGTATATAGATATCGGCGCGGCGAACAAGAAGAAGGCGTCAAAGCGCGTGCGGAAGGGTGATTATATCACCTTTGACACCGAGTTTGAAAGCAGCGGCGACTCTATAAAGGGAAAGGCGCTAGACCGTTTCGGAACAGTGTGTCTTATCGAGGCCATGGACGAAACTCCGGCATATGACACATATTTTGTATTCAGCGCTCAGCGCGAGACCGGCGGGCGCGGCATGATGGTCGCGGCGTACTCGATACGGCCGGATATGATACTAATTGTAGATACTCCGGACGCGGCTGATGTGTACCGCTCAGAGCATGTGCGGGCGAGGCTCGGCGGCGGCGCTGTGATAGAATACATGGACAGGACGAATATCTCAGATACCGCAATGACCGCGGCTGTTGCAAGGCTCGCGGCGGCAAAAAAGATAAAGACGCAGAACATGACAGCAGCAACGGAGCGGACTATCGCGGGCGCGGCAGGCACAGCGGCGGACGGAGCGCCGACCGCATGTATAGGGATACCGTGCAGATACTCTCATACTCCGGTATGCATGATGAACAAGAATGATCTGAGCGCGGTATCGGCATTGTGCGCGGCGTTCGTAAAGGAAGGGGTAAGGATATGAGATTGTTAAAGAAGCTGATCGAAGCTGACGCGCCTTCGGGCGCTGAAAGCGCGATAAGAGATATAATCATTTCCGAGGCAGAGAAGCTCGGCTATGAGGTAAATACAGATGCTCTCGGCTCTGTGATAGCGCATAGACCCGGAAAGGGCAAAAAGCTGATGCTGGACGCGCATATGGATGAGATCGGCGTGATCGCAACATATGTTGAGGATAACGGCTTTATACGGTTCGGCGCGGTCGGAGGACTGGATATAAAGGAGCTGCATAAACGCCGTGTAAGATTTGCAAACGGCACAGTGGGGGTAATTGCCGCCGAGGAAGAGAAATTTGAAAAGAAGGCGGACCCCTCCGCAATGTATATAGACATCGGCGCGGCTGATAAGAAGGCGGCGCAAAAGCTAGTAAAAACCGGCGATACCGCTGTGTTTGACGGCTCGTTCCATCAGATAGGCGACACCATTATATCAAAGGCGCTCGATGACAGAGCCGGCTGCTATATGCTGCTCAAGGTCATGAAGAAGCTGAAAAAGACAGAAAACGATCTGTATTTTGTGTTCTCCGTTCAGGAGGAGGTCGGTCTGCGCGGCGCAAAGACCGCGGCGTTCAGGATAATGCCGGATTACGCGATAGCTGTGGATGTTACCGATACAGGCGACACACCCTCATGCAAGCCGATGGATGTAAAGCTCGGCGGCGGCGCGGCTATCAAGATCATGGACAGATCAGTTATGTGCGATGTGCATGTTGTAGACGCGTTACGCGGCATAGCAAAGCAGAACGGGATAAGGTATCAGAACGAGATAATGGACGACGGAGGCACCGATGCGGGCGCTATAGCGCTCACAGGCGGCGGAGTGCGCTCCGGCGGGATATCGCTGCCGACAAGGTATGTGCATTCACCGTCAGAGATGGCAAGCGTGAGCGATATGGAAGAGTGTATAAAGCTGCTGATCGCTGCATGTGAATACAATTGGGAGTAAATATGAGGCTAAAACGAATAGCAGCCGCGGTGATCGCCGCGGCGCTTGCGGTAAACACAACAGTGTTTGCCGGATACTACAGGAGAACGGGTATAAAGCCGTTTGACGGCAGGTCGATAGTGTATGAGCCGTTCGATGTAAATAGATCCGACAAGACCATTGCAGAAATAAAGGCGCAGATAGCACAGCCCGGACACGAGGATGAGCTGAAGGCGCTTTTATCAGAGCTTTATGATGAGCTTCTGGATGTGCAGTATTCGGGTGTTTCGGCAGGGCTCATCTCAAACAAGAATTATACCGATGAGAATGTCGAGAATTATACAAAAGCTATAGGCATCGGTATAGATGTTATCCAAAAGATCACGAATGTACTCAAAGAGGCATATAATGCAGGCTACGGCTCTGTGCTCCTTGAGGTGCTCGGTGCAGATGAAGATGAGCTCAAGGAGCTCATAAACACGATCCCGAGCGAAAGATATTTTGAGCTGATGCACCAGCAGACGGAGCTGGAGACCCGATACGGGGATATATACGGTGATAGTGATGCATGCGCGGAGCTGTATATAAAGCTTGTGAATATCAGAAATGATATGGCTAAGGAGGAAGGCTATGCCGACTATGCCGATTATGCGCATACCGAGCTTTTCGGGCGGGATTATATCGACAGGATAGGCAGATTTTCAGAAGCGGTCGCTACCTATCTCGCGCCGCTCATGATGGCGCTCATATCCACAGAAATGGATATCCCCGACAGCTACGGCTCCATGACCGACGATGAGATCAAAAAGCGCGTCGGCAGCGTCATGTATTCGATAAACGACGAGCTGGGCGATTCATATGATTTTATGCTCGATAACGGGCTTTATGATATTGAGATACGGGATGGGAAGAACCGCGCAAGCGGCGCTTATACAACACTTCTGGAGAGCAAGGGTGTTCCGTATCTGTTTCTTAACAATGAGCTTGACGATCCGTGGCGTATAAAGACCTTTATACATGAGAGCGGACATTTTAGCTCGCTGCTGAATACTCCCGAGCTTGATGAGCCGTGGGCGCTGTTCAAGTACTCGCTGGTTGAGGACACCTGTGAGATCCATTCACAGGCTCTGGAGCTTCTTGCGCTCGATCAATACGGAAGGCTTTTCGGCGAGGATGCGGCAAACGAGAGATTTTCGACGCTCGCGACCATAGCCGAAAGCGTGATAGACGGCTGCTTCTATAACGAGTGGCAGACAAGAGTATATAAGGAAAAGATACTTACAGTAGACCGTGCAAACGAGATAGCCGCGGAGCTGATGGAAAAGTATTACGGAGTTTCGGATTTCAGGAAATCCGAAGCGCAGCGTATGTGGACGAGCGTGCCGCATAATTTTGTTTCGCCTATGTATTATCTGGCATACGGTGTTTCGGCGGCGGCAGCGCTTGATTTGTACACCATCTCGCTGACAGATCGTGACGCGGCTGTGGATATGTATATGCAGCTGTCAGCAGACGGCGGCTTTCTGACATTTACCGAGGCGACGGAGAATATAGACCTTGATAATATTTTTGATCCGAAGACGATCGAGAGGATATCACGGGAAATCGGCATCGATTGCGGATATGCATATACAGATACAAAATATGATTCATGGTATGCAAAGCCGCTGCTTTCTACCTCGCATATATCAGACGGACGGACAGAATATCTGTTTGCGCCCGAACAGCCGATAACACGCGGCGAGTTCGTAAGGCTCATCGGCAGGATGTATGACTATTATAAGGGTATTGACGGGGAATATACGCTGACCTTTGAGGATGTCGCGCCGGAGGGTGCGGAATATATCATGTGGGCAAGCGCAAACGGAATAGTTGACGGTTATTCGGATACCGAGTTCGGACCGGATGATGCCATAACCCGTGAGCAGATCTCGGTGATCCTGTCAAGACTCTATAAATACGAGGGGCACAGTGCCGAAGAAGCTGCCGTAAGTTCTGATTTCAAGGATATTGCCGATATATCATCGTGGGCAAAGGATCCTTTGATGTGGGCAGCAGGCAAGGGTCTTATAAACGGCAGAGATAATGATATGCTTGCACCGCGGGATAATACGACCAGAGCCGAGGCGGTAACTCTTGCTGCAAGGTATATAGAGATGGAATATTAAAGTTTTTTTGTATGATATCCGGTGTTTTCTGAATTTACTATTGAAAATGTTGGGGAAATATTGTATAATATAATCAGAATAATTTAGTATAGAAAGGATGTAATTACTATGTTAGTTGAAACAAAAGCCAAGGTCGGCGTATTCTCGATCGCGCTCGGCGCATATCTGCCGCAGTTCCCGTCACTCGTGCCGGAATTTGAGGGTCAGTATGATGCGTTCAAAAAGACTATTCCGGATTCAGTCGAGATAATCGACGGCGGTATAGTTACAACAAAGGAAAAGGCGCAGGAGGCGGGCGATAAGTTCCGTGCCGCAGATGTTGACCTTGTAATTTTGCAGCTTCTCACATATGCGACCTCGTACAACATGCTTCCGGCTGTTCGTGATCTCGATGTGCCTGTAGTTCTGGTAAATATCCAGAAGAAGAAGGCTCCGGATTATGCGAATACAGATACCGCTACATGGCTTGGCGAGCTGTACGCTTGCGGTGCTGTAGGAGAGATGGTAGCAGATCTTGAGCGCGCAGGTAAGCGTCATGCCGTTATCACAGGCGTTGTTGAGGGCGGCGACCCGTGGGTACAGAAGGAGATCGAGGACTGGTGCCGTGCAGCGCAGGTAAGACGCCGCTTCCGTGACACAAATCTGGCGCAGATCGGCAGACCGTATCCGGGCATGATGGATCTGTACATAGACGAGACCAACCTCTACCACAGAATGTTCCTGTATACAAAGCAGTTCGACTGGGAAAAGATGTGGGCTATCGCTGATGATATCACAGACGAGGACGCGATCCGTGCAAAGGCTCAGGATATCCTCGATACCTTCGATATCGAGGGCGGCGGCAGCATAGAAGAGGTCTGGGAAATGGCAAAGTATGTCGTTGCGTTTGAGCAGTGGGTAAAGGACGAGAAGCTCGGCTTTATCGCATCGCACTATGACGGCTTTGCTCAGGGCAAGGCAGGCGTGCTTGACAGTATGCTTATCCCGGCATTCTCAATGCTCATCAAGCAGGGCACAGCATGTGCCGTTGAGGGCGATATAAAGGTATCTATGGCTATGAGCATCTTAAAGACGATCTCAGGCATGGGTCAGCTCTCAGAGATGTATTCGATCGACTTTGATGAGGACATCTGCATCATAGGCCACAGCGGCTCCGGTGATGCTGATATTTCAGCTAAGAAGCCGACAATGAAGATCGTTCCGGTATTCCACGGCAAGACGGGCGGCGGTTATCTTACACAGTTCTATCCGCATTTAGGACCTGTTACATATCTGGGTATCACACAGGATAAGGACGGCAACTTCAAGTTTGTTGTAGCTGAGGGTATCAACGAGGAAGGCCCGATCTTCACATTCGGCGATACGAACATGAGAACACGCTTCACCTGCGGTGCAAGAGAGTTCTGCAACAAGTGGAGCGAGGCAGGCCCGACACATCATATGGCTGCTGCAAGCGGCAGATGGATCGACACTATCTTAAAGGTAGCAAAGATATTCAATGTTCCGGTGGACATAATTACAAGATAAGAATAAAATGATTTACGGGATGCCGATGGCATCCCGTAATTTTTTATTTACTCAGTACTATAGACGCAGTCTTTGCCGGTATAGTTGCTTTTGAGCTCTGATGTGTCCATGTGTAATCAGTTGTTTTGAAGCTGCCGCCGAAGCTGTCGAGCTTCTTTCCGTCAGCATCAAGACAGTTGAATATAGCCGATACCGAGCCGGAGCCCTCTAAGAAGGTCTCGAAGGTGAAGGTTATATCGTAATCGCCGTCAGCGTTCTTTTCACAGCTTGTGATCTTGAATAATGATACCGAGCTTGACTGCAGCTCCTGATTATTGAGCGTAAACGGCAGCTCGGCGTTTGCCGGAGCGGTAGTTGCAGCAGGCGGTGTCTCCGTCGGTTCCGGTGTGGGAAGATAGATCGGCGCGTTCTGGTTTTCGATCTCCGATGAGATTATGACGCAGTATCTGTCCTGATCCCAGTCTACAGACGCGCCGAAGCCCTCGGCGATCGCGCGTACCGGAACGAGCGTGCGCTCGTCGATTATGAGCGGCGCCACATCAAGCTCGGTCGCCTTGTCGTTTATGTAGATAACATTTTTCCCTATGGTCATTTTTATCGTGACATCATCTCTTACGGATGTGACTGTTTCTGTTGCCTGATCCCAGTCCACCGTTGCACCCAAGGCTTCAAATATCGCGCGCAGCGGTACCATGGTGCGCTCGTTGATTATCTGAGGCGGCACATCGAAATTGAGCAGTCCGCCGTTCAGTCTTACGCTTACCTCCGGCGCGTCTGCAACAGCTGATAAGGAAGCCGTGACCGTTGCCGCAGCGGCAAGCAAAGAGATCATTTTTGTTTTCATATGGATCACCCTTTGTATATTATTTTTCTTTATTTTATCATATAAACCGATGGTTTACAATAGAAAAATCAGTGCTTTGCCATGCACTGTAATTTTGAGATACCTCAAAAAAATAATGGGTGCTGCGAAATTCGCAGCACCCGTATTTTTGCCTGTTTATCAGAACATTGTCCATACCATGGTTTCTATTTTCCATGTCTCCGGATCAAAGCCTGATGGGATATCAAGCTCTGCATTGAGCTCATTTGAGCCTAACGCAAGTCTGTCGCCGAAGGTCTGTATCGTCTTAACCCCCTTCAGGATACCGTCCGCATCCTTTATGGCGATAATGAATACGACATCATCTGGATAGTAGAAATTCTTGTCTACATAGAGCTTAACGATCTTATCGCCCGCCTCGTTTATACCGATATTTGTAACGGTGAATATCTCAGCTACCTGTATATTCATCTCGGCACTGTCCGATGCGCCTGATGCTGTTTTTGCCTCTACCGTTACGGTCTGTGCCTGCGCCATGGAGTCAACTGTGAGAAGGCCGCTGTCGTCTATAGTAACAGTACCATCAATGATCGGCAGCTTATCGCTGTCAAGCACCGACCAGGTAATACCTGA
Organism: uncultured Oscillospiraceae bacterium; assembly: GCA_946531785.1. Taxonomy (GTDB): domain Bacteria; phylum Bacillota; class Clostridia; order UBA1381; family UBA1381; genus Ornithomonoglobus. Next base: position 17,946 of record CAMNAT010000001.1, on the reverse strand, counting down.
TGTGTTTGAAAGCGACAGACCCGCTCTCTTTGCCGTTGCGGTATATTGCGCGGTCTCGCCTGCGAACATATTCTTTCCCGGTGCGGTTACGGCAACATCATCGGGGATAACAACAGATACCTTGAAGTTGTCTATAACAAGACCCATTGTAAACGTGATTTTTCCGTAGGTCTTATCGTTACGCCTGTTACAGTTTGCGATCGTTTTTACAAGCTCCTTCTCGCCAGCATCGTTGTATTTGTACACATTATAGCCTGATTCCGCGCCGTTAAGGTATACAAATTCTATGTGATACCATGCGTTCGTGTCAAGCTCCGCGAGTATTGATGCCCAGCTGCTGCCGCCGGTCTGCTGACCAAGACCGCCGCTGTGAGCGCGGATATTGGAGTTCTCTGAGCCGTTGTTGTTAAAGAGCGTGAGGCCGTGACCGTCCGTGCCGTCAAACTTTATATCGACCTCGGTTATCGTGTACGCGCTCTGATCACCAAAGCCGAAAGTAATGTTATCGTTTGTCTGATACGCCTTTGAGCCGTCCCATGAATCGACTAAAATAGTATTGGTAAGATCAGTCTCGCATGCATTATAGGAAAGGACTGTCTCCGACTGGTTATCTGACCAATCTATCGAAACCGGAAGATTGCCGTAGATAGCACCGCTGACTGATGAAGCTCTTATCGTAATATCCTGCTTTATAACACTGTCATCGATCGTGAGAACGCCGTTCTCTGCCTTTATAGCTTTGTTATTATTCTTTGTGATGCCTGTTGGATCGTATATGCTCCAAACAATGTCGTCATCTGTGAGGGTGTTGGTAACATCCTCTCCGCCCTTTGTCGCTGTAAAGCTGTATTCAGTCGATGTACCCGCCTTAACGGATGTCGGACCCGAAACAACGATAGTATCGCATTTTTCGTCCGAAACATCAACCGAATTGATCTTTATCTGCTTTGAGCCGTAAAGCTCCTTATCACCAAAGGCCGCTGTTGCCCTGACTGTTACAGTCTGATCCACGGCTGAAATGAGTGCTGTAAGGATACCGCCTGCGGATATGACAAGGTTTTCATCCGTAAGAGGCTGTGTATCGCTCTCGTCATAGAGTGACCATGTAACACCGTACTTGTAGAATTCCTTGTCACGCCTTGTCATAACATAATCAAGAGCTATGTCAGTGCCTGCGTCCATCTCATCGCTGCCGGAGGAAATTGTAATAGTGTCCGGCTTCTCCTGAACGAGCAGAACATTATCTATGCTGATGTTTTTCGCCTGCATACCGTTGAAGCTTCTGCTCTCGGAGCTGAGGTTACGCATATTGAAGTTGGTCGTTTCCTGAACGAGCTCTCCGCCCTTGTAGAGGCGGAAGGTGGTGTACTGCGCGCCTATGCCCGTTCTGCCCTCTATCTCGCCGTGGTACCATGCGCCGATCTCAAACACGCCGAGATTCTGGTACGAGCTGCCGCCTGTTTGTGTGCGCAGATTTCCGCCGGAATAGGTGAAGATAGGACCTACCTTATCGACATCTGTGCCGTTGCTCTTGAACCTGGGTATCTGTATCTCGCCGCCTTCGCTGTCGAAGCAGAAATCAAAGCCGAGGTAGAATTCCTTTGTTGTATCAATGCCGGTAGCGAAAATTTTCTCAAAGCTATCACCTGTTTTCAATGCCGGGGTGCCGTCTATTGCATTTTCAGCAGTACCATCATCGTATGTATTGTTTACCTCTGTGATATCATATGACTCCTCCGGCGCTGTATAGTCTGCATACACCGGCACAGCCGCGGAGGCCGCGATCATTGATATAGATATAATTGTTGATAAAATCTTTTTCATTTTCCCGTACCTCCTTATTTATTTATAGTCAGGGTCTTGGCAGTATCATTGTATGTTACATCAAGACCTGCCCATCCGAGCGTCTGTGTGAGGTTGGCTATCAGCACGCCGTCCTTCATAACTGTTGAGTCAACGCACTAATTTGTGTTTGACTTATTGCCGCCAATGAAATATTGGTTGCTGTTAACAGGGTAGTGATATGTCGTGCTGTCAGGAGCTGTGATAACGAGTGTGTCAACACCGTCATCATTGACCATTGCAACATCAAAGCCTGTTATACCCGCGTTCTTAGCTGCTGTGAGTATCTCATAAGCCGGACCGAACATGTTGTCCATTGTGCCCTTGTATGCTCTTGCACTGAGCTCAAGCTTTGTATCGCCGAGGTATACATCATAATAATCTGTTGTATCCTGCTCAGTTACAGTCTTTACCTTTGCCCAGTCGATAATAAGCTTTTTGAGCATGAGCGGCTTCATGGGAGCGACATTTGATGTCACCGGTGCTGCTGATGCGCCGGGCTTCAATACTGACGGCATAGCGAGTGTCAGACCGCCCTCAACTGCTACCGGCTCTGATGAGATAGTTGCCGATACCGGGAGCATACCGTCCATTGATGCGCTGAGCGTGAAGTCGCCGGCTGTTCTTGTTGAGCGAACGAATATTCTGTTCGTGCCGTTCTCAGCATACACATAATCCTTGCCGATCGTGCTCACGCCGTCCTTTGCTCCGCCGAAGTAGAAGGAAAGACCTGTCGTATCGGATGAGTTCTGGAAGCAGCCCGCGCCTGAACCTGAGTTGTAGCCGCCAAGATATGTTCCGTTGCCGCTGTAGGTGAAGTTTATCTTGTCATAGTTAAGAGCGCATACGTTACCGTTCTTATCAACCACCTCAACATCGAAGTACGCTATATCCGCGCCATCCGCTCTCCAGTCGGTAACTGTATTGCCGTCAGCATCCTCCTTAACTGCGGTGTGCGGCGTGAGCCTTAATGATACCGCATCATATGTACGCGCGATCTCGTCTCTTGCCACCTCTGTGCCGCGTGCGTCATATGCCTTTGCAATAACGCCGTCACCCTTTGTGACATCTATATTATCGAACTGATAGATGAAGTTTGCCTCAGCCGCATCATCTGTGCCGAGAAGGGTTTCATCTGAGCCGTCAATGCGGTACAGCTCTACCTTTGAGATATCCGCCGAGCCTATAACATATACTGTCTTATGGATCGGGTCTCTCTTATACTTCTTTGTCATGTCATACGCTTCATATGAGTGTGAGCCGTCAACCGCTACCTGGTTTGTGCCGTAGTAGTTGTATGTGTCATCTGTAAGCTCCGGATATGACCAGTGACCGATAATGTGGATCGCTGACTCCGATGACTGCGCCGCCTTTGTCGCCTCAAACATTTCCTTAGTCTGGCGAACCGGATCAACGCGTCCTGTTGTACGGCAGTTCTCTGTTGCGGTATTTCTTGTATGCATGTTCGAGTCTGACCATACCATCATTGCCGCCGCTGAATATATGCTTGAGCCGTAGCCGTTACGGTTTGAATAGTAGCCGTTGTATTCTCTTACGTTGTCTACAGATGCTTCTTCCTGTGATTTGTTCCATACATCGTAGCCGTCGAGCTTACCGCCCTTGGATATGAACTTGTTTACATAGTCAAAGTCCGGTGGAGAGAACTTATCCCATACACGCCTCGGTGCCTCGTCGCGGGCATACTCTGTTTCCATGATCGGACCCATTATGCCGTTTGACTTCATTGCGTTGACTGCGTTTGCACCGTAGTTGCCGTACATTGTTCCGGCATAGTTGTAGTCAAAATTGAGCTGATCTGCCGCCTGTGTTGAACGCGCGCCTGTAAATCTCATTCCGTGCGGGTCAACCTTGTCGCGGATGCGCGCCATGTCGTTTGCTCTTGCAGCGTCGCCCACAGCGGAGTTACCGGTCTCCCAGAATACAACTGACGGGCTGTTTCTGAAATAGATCATAACATCGCGCATAGCCTCTGTTCTCTGTGTCCACTGTCTGCCTGAGGATGCGCCCTCCTTATCACCTGCGGGGCATACGACTGCCACGCCGTAGCGGTCAGATGAGCGTACCTCAAACGGCTTCGGGGCAACGTGCATCCAGCGGATGAAGTTGGAGTTGTTCTCCTTTAAGAGTGCCATGTCATAGTCCTCGAGCCAGTCGGGGGAGACACCTAAAACTGCCCACTCATTTGTTGAACGCTGAGCGTAACCCGGCATCCATACGGACTTGTCATTTATCATGATACCGCTGTTCTGATCGAAGGTGATCTTTCTGAAGCCGGTGTCCTTCTTCTGTACATCGACAACCTTTCCGTCACCGTCCTTCAATACTGTATAAACGGTGTAAAGATACGGATCTTCTGTTGACCAGAAGCGCATATCTTCTGCGTCGAAGCTCGCATTTATGTATGTAACATCAGGGGTAACTACATCTGTGATGCCTGTGTAGTTTGTGAGCTTATCCTCATTGTATACATCGCTTTCTACTGCTGTCTGGTATACAACACCCTTATCAGATGCCTTTTTGACCTCTGCTGCAGAACTCTCAAAGTTATATTTGAGGTTGCCGTCCATATCGACAACGTTTACCTCTAATGTATAATTGCCGTCCGTGTCAGACTCGTTCCTTACCTCAGCGTCAACATGTATGGTAGCCTTCTTTGAGCGGATGTCGAAGTTGTCCGCATAGATATAGTTACCTGTTGTTTTGAGGTTGTTATAGAGCGGAAGTGTCTGGTACACATTGCCCTTAACATGCAGATATGCGTCGTATTCGAGACCTATCTGCGGCTCGTTAAAGTCCTTTGTGTTCCACTGATACTGTGCTCCGACAACATCCTTGCTTTGATGCTTATAGTTATCCGGAGTGTAGCTTGAACCCCATTCATCACCGGGTATGGTCTCGTACGGTATCCTGCCTGTCGTGCCGCGGGCTGTGGTACCGTCATTTAAGATAGCGATAACAGCCTCTTCGCCGGGAGTTACATAGTTGGTGAGGTCAAAGCCCATTGCGGCGATGCCTGCCTCATAGTAGCCGACCTTCTCGCCGTTCACCCAAACATATGCCGCCTGACGGATGCCCTCAAGCTCAAAGAACACCTTGCCGCCCTTTGCCGATGCCGGTACGGTAAATGTCTTTCTGTAGAGCAGCACGCTTCTGTAGCCGCCGCCCGCGTCGGTATTGGCATTGGTGAATGAATTTGTGCCGCCGCCGATGCCGTGGGGGATGCTGACGGTCTCCCATTCGCTGTCGTCATAACCGACCTCATAGAACTTCTTGCCGTCCTTGTCAGCCATAGCCATAGCCGACCATATTTCCTTGTCTGAATGAGTGTCATAGAACTTCCAGTCAAGGTTCATGTTGTAGGTCACCGCGGGGCTTTCCGGCGCGGTATAAGCCTCGCCGATACCATCGCTCTCAGCCGAAACACTGACCGTTGCAGCTCCCGACAGCAATAATTGCGAAGCGATCACTGCCGCGAGAAAAGCAAAGCCTTTTCTTTTCATAGATTTTCGTCTCCTCTCTGTTCTTTCTGTGATTATTGCACAAAAAGACATTTTTATTTAATATAATTGTAACATAAGTGTATAAAAAAAGGAATTGCATATGTTGCTGAGATGTTTGCGGATATTGCTGTAAATATGAGAAAGCCGCAACTGATGCTGCGGCTTGAAAAGCAAGATGTGTTTATGGGATAAGATGGTGCATATCGCGCGGGAAAAGCGATGCCTGACGGATGTTTTCAAGATCAAGCAGCTTCATTACAAATCGCTCAAGTCCCATCCCGAAGCCGCCGTGCGGCGGCATACCGTATTTCAGGGATGAAAGAAACCATTCAAGCTCCTCGGAGTCAATGCCGGAGCGCTCAAGCTTTGCAAGCTGCTCGGCATAAGTATGTATCCGCTGTCCGCCCGAGGCTATCTCCATTCCGCGGAAAAGCAGATCAAAGCTCTCCGTAAGTGCCGGATCGTCCGTTGAATCGGCTATATAAAACGGACGCTTTACGGCGGGGAAGTGAGTGATGAACAAAAACTCGCTCCCATACTCTTTTTTTGCGTATTCTGATATCTTTACATCATCTGTCGGATCAAGATCGACTTGCTCGTGAGGCTTTTTAAGTATATCTAAAGCCTCATAAAATGTGACGGATGGTATGCTTGTGACCTCCGGCAGGCTTGCACTGAGAAGCGCAAGCTCATAGCTGTAATGTTCATTGAGATATGCGATGATGTATTTAATGACAGCTGTTTGAGTTGACATAATATCTGAAATGCTTTTGGCATATCCCATTTCCAGATCGAGCGATATGAACTCATTCAGATGCCGCGCGCTGTTGTGCTTTTCTGCGCAGAAAGCATGGCCGACCTCAAACACGCGGTCAAAGAAGGCGATACAGATCTGCTTATACAGCTGCGGGCTCTGCGATAAAAATGCATCATCGCCGAAATACTTCATCGGAAAAGCTCCCTTGATACCCTCGGTCGGATATGATGTTATCCTTGGTGTATGTATCTCAGTGAAAGCGTTTTCTTGCATGAGCTCCCTGAATGCGTTTACAACACCCTCCGATATCCTGAAAACGGCTCTTTCCTTCGGATGGCGCAGCGCGGCGGTGCGGTGAGCCAGGCTCGTATCTAAACTGCAGCCCAAAGCGTTGTCTGAAACATGCAGCGGCATTTCTGCCGCAGGGCGGGAAATGAGTGTAAAGTCTTTAAGTACTATCTCAACTCCGAGCTCTGAGCGCGGCTCTTCCTTTACCGTGCCGCAAAGCTCTATATACATGCCCTCTTTTAGCTTATCAAGTCCCTTTCCGCACATTTTCGCATCATGTACTGTCTGGATGATGTATCTGCCCGTGCGTACCATTACAAACGAAAAGCCCGACGCGCTTCGTATCTTATGCACACATGCGTGGAAGGCAGCGTCTTCTCCGACAGAGCTTTTAAGTCTGTCCGGGGTGATCTCATTATTAATTATCATGCCGTCTATATTCTGCATAGCGATTTTCTCCTATAAATAACGGGATGTAAAAACCCGGTTTTTACATCCCGCATGTGTCATTTAGTGGTGCGGCTTATAGTAGCTTGCCGGAAGCTGATCCGTGCTTATAAGCTCACCGGCGCTGTTGTAGACCTCACGCTTGGTCTGAACTCTTGTATCCTCGCCCTCGCGGGTAACGGTATTGACGATCTTTACCGATCGGGGATCGTCGCGCTGAGTACCGATGATGCTGACCGTTATCCTGTATCCGCTGGTGGTTGCCGATATCTTTATCGGATAATCCATGCTGTTTACAAATTTATAGTCAACACCTGTATCCGCTACAGTTGCATCCTGACCGAGCGGACAATAGCCGACAGGGAACATGTGGTTTGTTCTCGTGATTATCGAAAGATCGGCATATATGCAGGCATTGTATAATGTCGAGCTTACCTGGCACGTACCGCCGCCGATACCCTCGACCGTTTCTCCGTTCAGATATTCCTGAGCGGGGTAGAAGCCGTTAGCCTTTGAACGAGGCCCTACTGTGGCGTTGAATGAGAACACATCTCCCGGCAGAAGTATCTTGCCGTTGATCTTGCTTGCCGCCCTTGCGACATTTTCGCAGCGGTTTGCACTCGAGGATCCGTAGTTTGTCGAATATGAGCCTATTGTCGCGTTAAAGAGCTTTTCGCGAAGTGTGTCAACGGTAACCGATGCCGGAGTGGAGCTGAACGGGATATAAACTACCTCGCCGCCCTCCTTGAGTCCTTTTACAAGATCTGCCGCCTGTGCCGCGTCTACAACGCGTCCGTCAGCATTGGGAACTATAGAGATCTCGTTGTTTTCAAGTGCATATTTGGCATCCTCGGGATCCTTGTCTGCAAAGCTCTTGATATCGTCTGCTGTACAATCCCTCGGCGCGGTCTTTTCAAGTGTCACGCTGATGTTATGGTATGATTCTCCGGAGCTGATAGCGTTAAGCACCTCGCCGGCGGCTTTATCGCAGGCTGTGGAGCCCTCACTTGTGTCGAAGCCGGTATGTCCGGGAGTTGCGACCACAACGCCATCACCTATCTCAAGAACATGCTCCTGCAGCTCACCGTATATCTGCACGCCGAATTGCCTGAGCTTTTCGCGCAGCACTGTCTCATCTATATTCGCGTTCGGCATGACCTTGTGCGGGCTTATCATCTGCAGCATATTTGCAAAGCCGTTTATGAACACATTATCTGTTTTACCAAATCGCATCGCTTTGTCTACGGTATCCTCGATCTTGGCTGTCATACCAAGCTCTGCGCCGCCTATCTCAAACTTCTGCCCGCCGCATCTTAAAACGATATTCTGTGTCTGCAAAAGCTCTTCCTTTTTTACGGCAGACACTGCCTCGTTAAATGTCATATTGCTGACATTTACATTTTCAATATATACATTTCTGCCCATCCTGTCTGTCGGAGCAGTTATGCATGCGTATATATATATTCCGAAGATGATGCAGAATACCGCGCCTAAGCCCATATAAACGCGCTTCATAGCCGTTTTATGCTTTGCGGAAAACTTTTTGAAGCTGTTCTTTTTCTTTGTCGTTTTTCTCTTTTTTGCGGGACTTCTTTTTGCCGCGCTCATAGTCTTTGACTCCAGACTGTCATCTTTGGTCTCTTCAATGTCTTGTTCTGTCTCCTTATACGCGTTCTCATCGGGAATGAAGTCGTCATCATCAAGCTCCGAGAACGGATTTTCTTCTGTTGCCGCAACGAGATTTTCTGCGGCTGCCTGCATAAATTCAGTGCGCGATGGGCGCGCCGGATCCCTGCCGACATCTTTATCTTGATCTGAGCCCTCCGGCTCTTTGTTGTTATTTATTTCTAAATCCATGTAGTATGTCACCCTCTCAGATCTTTAAAAAATCTGTTGTATTCTTCTATATATTCTGTATAGGTCTTCAAAAATTCATAGACATGCTTGTTTTTTGAGAGCAATATGAAGGCTTTTTTTACAGACTCGGTAAAGTCCTTATCGAATTCGTCTTTATCGAATGTGTTTGCAAGCGGACATACCGATCTTGCGCGCGGATCAATAATGATCTTTATATGCCCCTCATTGTCGAGGATCGGCGTCAGCGGGAATATCCGGCATGCAAGCGGACGGAAATATCTGTCGCAGCTTCCGTCACAGATCAGGATGGGAGTTTTTCGCTCCTTTCCGTTATAGCTGTAGGTAAGCTCGGAATCGGTTATTCTCCATCCGTCAGGACACACCATGTCAAAAACAGCCTTTTCGCCGGGGAAAAGGTACATGCCCGATTCACTGTCGCCCTTGCAGCACGCCTCGCTGCAATAGCGCCCGCAGTCGAGCGGGAGCGGAGTGCTCTTGTCAAACAATCTGTATATTTGAAGATAGATATATGCGCTGTTCATATTATTCCTCTTATCGTTATTTATATATGTATCCGTCACTTAAACATATCCAGGATAAAATTCAATGCGCCGTAGCTTACAAGTGACATGATAAGTCCCGCCGTCAGCACGCCTAAAAAGATACACAGCAGGCTCTTTCCGCGCTTTAATCCCAACAGGACCGCAAGCAGACTGCCGGTCCACGCACCCGTTCCGGGCAAGGGGATGGCAACAAAGAGGTAAAGTCCGAAGTAGCCGTATTTTTTTATCTGGTCTGAATGCTTCAACGCCTTCGCCTCACACCAGTGCGGAAATTTCTCTATATACTTTATCTTTTTCATCCACTGGAATATCTTTTCTATGAAGAGCAGGATGAACGGGATAGGCAGCATATTGCCGAGAACAGCTGTGATATATGTCAGTATGAACGGCTGCTTTAGTACGGTGCCTGCGATAAGAATTCCTCCTCTTAGCTCCAGAAGCGGGATCATTGATACCAGAAATGTGATGATATGCGGCGAAATATTATGAGCCGCAAGGGAATCGACCAATGCGTGTGTTATCTGATCCATTTAGTTGCCTCCGTTTTGCATAATAAAGTTGATAGCATTATGATCGACCTTAAATGTTACATGATCTGCTTCGCCGCCAAAGTCGCCGTCAAGCGTCCAGCGGACGGGCTTTTCGGTCGTTATTTCCGCAGACGATGCCGATATCAGCTTAATGCCCTCATGCTTAAGCTCGCCGTTCAGAATATTACCCACGATCGCTGCAAGCTCGAGCAGATTGTCTGTTTTCGGTATAAGGGCGATCTCAAAAAGACCGTCGCTTGTATTTATATCATAAAAATCTCCGAATTCCAACCCGGCAACGCTTATCGAATTCATAATGAGACAGACATATACATCCTCGTGCAGCTCTGTGCCGTCATCTGTCTTTATGTTAACTGAAATGCTCTCGATAGTGGGAAGTCTTTTCAGTCCCTCAAACAGATATGCCGCGTTTCCGAATATATTCTTTGTAAACTGCGGAGTGTCATATGATACATCCGTGAACGCTCCGAAGCCGGCAACATATACAAAATTGTTTCCGTTAAGCTCGCCTATATCGTAGTTTATCAGCTTGCCGTGAACAATAGCATGCGCGGCCTCTGTCATTGATTTGGGGATCGAGTTGCCTGATGCAAAATCATTTACCGTTCCCGATGGGATATATCCGAGAGGCACGCGCTGATCGCGGGGGAGTGAAAGCATTCCCGTTACGGCCTCGCTCAGGGTACCGTCTCCGCCGGAAACGACTACCAGATCATAGGTTGAAGCAAATTCATTGATCATCCTTGTGCAATCGCCTCTGTCCTGAGTGGGATAAGCGCTTGTCAGATAGCCGCCCTTGGTAAATATATCGATTATTTCAAATAAAGCTGCCTTTATCCTGCCTTTTCCTGCCTCGGGATTATAAATAAACAGCATTTTCTTTGTTTCCATCAGCTATCCTCCTGTATCAGCTTAAATACTATCTATTATATTATAAACTAAAATAAAATAATGTCAAGAATAACGGACTGATTTGTATTGAAAAAAATGATTTTTTGTGATATTATAATAATATTATACGAGAAAGGGATAATATTATTTATGCGTGTTATGGGAATAGATTACGGCGATGCAAGAGTGGGCGTCGCGGTATCAGATCTTCTTGGACTTACGGCACAGGGCGTGGGTACTGTAAAGAACACCGGACTTAACGGTCTGGTTTCCGCTCTTTCAAAGCTTATCGAGGAATATACACCGGAGGTCATCGTTATCGGGCTGCCGAAAAACATGGACGGGACGGAGGGCTTCCGCGCTGAGACGACCTATAAATTTGCCGACAGATTAAAGACCGTATATGATGGGAAAATAGAATATATGGATGAGCGGCTCACAACAATGGGCGCGTCCAGATTTCTGAATACGACAAACACCCGCGGTAAAAAAAGGAAGGGAGTTATCGATACGGTCTCGGCTTGTCTTATCCTTGAAAGCTGGTTATCAAAAAATAAGAGTTGACAAGATGGGAAAAATATATTAGAATATATTATAGAATAGTTTTTATGGGAAGGAATCAATTATGGAAAACAATATAATTATTTTAGAGGATCAGGACGGCGTAGAGGTAGAGTTTGCGGTCATAGATGTATATGAGTTTGAAGGACATACCTTCTTTGCACTTGTTGAGTGCCTGCCCGAGGAAGAGGAAAACGATGATGTTCTTATCATGATGGTAGAGGGCGATCTTGAAAGTGATGATGCTGAGCTCGTCATGGTCGAGGATGAAGCGCTTCTGCAGCGTGCGTTTGACGAGTTTTTAAAGCGCGATGAGGAAGCGGCAGAATAAAATATCTGCGTAATAGTCCTGTAATTAAATTGTTAGTAAATAACACTTGTATTTTTCAAGGACTTATGCTATACTAATATTACAAACAACCCTGGGATTTCGCGTGGGGAAGTCATTTATTTTACCAACACATCTTATACGGGATGCTGACTCCGTTTGCGGCGCACATGCCTCCTTTCACTTTTGTGACTGCCAGTGGACTTGTAAAGCTGACGGGAAGCGACCCACCTGCAATTGCAGGTAGAATTCTGACTTCTGACCACGGTTATCCCGGGGTCTTTTTTTGCAAAAAAAAAGGGGGCTGTAAAACTTGTTTACAGCCCCTTGACCTTATTTCTTGTTGACCTCCATTATGAGACCTGAGGTGTGTACATATTTTGAGAATATCTCGGTGGAGCGGCCTACCGACAGCTCGTTCGAGTCTGCTGTTATATAGCTGTTGTCGGACTCCTTGCCGCGTGTCTCTATCGTGACATATGCTGTGTATCTGCCGTCCTGCGGCGCCTCTACGATCGTTCCGTCAGCCTTTTCCGAGATCACAGTTGCCGGCTTTACATCAATGTTTACGATCTTGCCGAGATCAACTGTGCCCTTTTTGTCAGACAGCTTACTCGCTGTCTTCATGGTTTCCTTCAAAGCGTCTATCGTGTATTCGCGTACTGACTGCACTCTTACAACATAGGAGAACTCCTCATCGGATTTTACTGCGGCCGTTATCTTACTGCCGTAGCGAAGCGCGATACCCGCTATTACCGCAATAATAAGAACAATAACGAGAATATCTATTATATTGAATTTTCCCTTTATATTTCCGTTTTTATTCATTTTTGCCGCCCTCCTTGGTTATAGTTATAACATTGCCCTCTGTGGCATAGCCCTTGCCTCTGAACGGGATGGGGCTGCCTACCTTGACCGGAGTGGTCCCAGCAAGAAAGGCGTAGTCATTTTCTTCAACATCGATATCGACAGTCGCGTATATATCGACATTTGACTCTGAGTGCTGCACCTTATATGCGCCGTTTATCGAATCGTACACGATGACCTCAGCCGGAACGACCCTTGCATCCTTTAAAACGCCGGAGTCCTTCTCGGTAAGGCTCAGCGTAACATCCTCGCCGATACAGTCCTTTATCGCCTCGCCAAGCTCCTGCGGCTGGTTTGCTATAAGTATCTGTGTCTCGATCTTTGTCTTGTCGCCGTGTGTTACCCTGCCGCCGAACATTTTAAATCCGGCAAAGCCTGCCGCGATAACTGCGATAACTATAATGGTATCAACAACGGTCCATTTCTTTTTATTCTCTGCCATATCTGTTTTCTTAACCCCTTTCTAACAGTTCATCATAGAGCGCCTCGGTGCTGCGTGTCATTGCCTCGGCGGTAAATGTGGTATTAAAGATATCAATAGCTTTTTCGGACATCTTTCTGTATAGCTTTTCATCGGTGAGCAGCCTGTTTATGCCTGTCGCAAGCGCTTCGGCGTTCTGCTTAGGAACAACAAAGCCGTTCTCGCCGTTTTTTATAACTCCGGGATTGCCGCCGAAGTCGGAAACGACAGCCGGTATGCCGATGCTCATGCCCTCTAGCAGCGCAAGGCTCGTCGCCTCGGTGCCGTAGGAGGCGTTCACCTGGATATCGGTTATCTTCATCAGATTTTCAATATCCTTTATGAAACCGGTAAATATCACCTTGCCGTCAAGTCCCATATTCTTTGCCTTTTCTCTGAGCTTCGGCTCATATGAGCCTGTGCCTGCGATAAGGAATTTTGCCTTTATTCCGTTTTTAAGAAGGATATCAGCGGCATCAATAAAGTATTCATGACCCTTTATGTCCTCAAGCCTTGCGACTATTGAGATCACCTTGTCATCATCGCTTGTGATACCGAACCTGAGCCTGTTTTGCTGCCTTTCATCCGCATCGGCAGGGGAGAGCCCCTTTACGCCGTTTAAGATAACGCGTATGAGCTTCGGATCAACGCCTGTTTCTGTCAGATTATCCTTTGCCGCCTCCGCAACGGCGATTATGCCGTCTGCATAGTGGTTATTGATGAATCCGTTTACAGCCTTTCCGGGTTGAGTTGTCAGCTTTTTCGGCTGTGGGAAAACACTGTGTCGGGTATATACGACCTTTGCGCCCGCCTGCCTTGCCGCGATACGCGCGGACATGCTGCCGTGCGTGTGGACAAGCCCGGTCTTTTCTTTCTTAAATACATCACGCAGCGCGCGTATCGAGCCGAGACTCAGCGACTTTTCGGCTATCCCGTCGACCTCTATGACCTCGATGCCGAGTGCGGTTATCTCCGGCTTTAACAGGCTGTCCGGCGGGAGAATAACCTTTATCTCGTACTTGCCGTAGTCAAAGTTTTTAAGCAGCGCTATCAGGCATTTTCCCGCGCCGCCTATGTTGGTGTCGGAGGACACCTCGATTATTTTCCGCTTTTCCATCACTCAGCCTCCCTTGTTATATAGCGGAAGCTTATAACTATAGCGATAAGCATAAAGAACACCGCCATTACTCTGTAGTTATAGAATGTGTAGTCAAACAGGCTCTGGAACAGGAAGCCGCAAAGTCCGGCGCATATGCCGAGCACCATCGCGGGTGCCGGCGCCTTTTTGTCCGGCTCTGCCTTTATCGTTTTCTGCGCTGATCTGAATGTCACTACCATGACCGCTATGAAGGTCGCAAGCGCGGGTATCCCGCCCTCGACCAGAAGCTGGAGGAAGGTGTTATGCGAATGCGGCGCGATGATCGCGTTATATGAGAAGAACGGATATACCTCTCCGAACGCGCCCTCGCCCATGCCTATGCCTCCGGCGATATAATGCCGCAGCATCCCGATAGCCCCCATCCAGATATATACTCTGTATGAGGTGGAGGAGTCGTCCATGTTGCCGACGCTGGAAAATCTTTCGACTATAGTCTGCGGTATCACGAACGGTATAATGCACAGCGCAAGCGGGATGAGCGCCCACCAGCGTCCCTCATAGAAGGTGACGAATATCGCCACCGATACCATGAAGCCGAGCCAGCAGCCGCGCGACTGGGTGAGGATAAGGCAAACGAATATTATTCCCGTGATGCCCAGATACACCCACTTTGAAAGCGACCTTACGCTGTCCTTTAAGAAGAACACAGCTGCGACCGGAAGAACGAGCAGGAGGTATTCACCCAGAACATTCGGGTTTGCAAGCGTTGAGAATACTCGCATCGTGTCCTCCTCAAACATTTCCTCATCTATCCAGGCGTTAGTTGTCGTCCAGCCGAAAACATACTGCATAACTCCGTAGAGAGCTACCAGAGTACCGGAGATCACGAACAATCTCAGCAGTCCGAAAAGCTGCGCGCGTGTTTTTATTGTGTTTATCACCGCAAAGTAGAAGGATATGAAAACGAGATACATCATCCATACTATCATGCTCGACTTCTGTGAGAATGAGAATATACACGAAACGAGCAGAACAAGCAGAAATGCTATGAGTGCTGCGCCCGTGCCTTCCTTTTTCCATGTGAAGTCCTTGTCTGTGAGTGACTTTATCACCACCGCTATCAATGTCCAGATGCAGATGCCCGCAAGCGGCATTGATGAAAACGGGATTAGCGGCGCTATAAATACCGCGGCATATACGCCCGTTATCGGGTATTCGAGAACCAGAAGCATTCCGAATGCCGCGAATGGTACCATCACGCCGTAGAGCGGCTTTATAATCATGACCGCGCCGGTTATAAGACCTATAACGACCGCGGAGACGAATCTTGCGCGTCCGGCAGTTCTCATCTCATCAAAGAAGTCAAATGTGATATCCTTCACTCCCGCGCATGACTTTACAAGATCAGCCGCCTTGGAGCCGGTAAAGAACCCTGTCACATTGTAGTTGAATATGAGCATGATCGCCGATAATCCCGAAAGACAGAGCACATATTTATTCAATCCCATGCCGCGCATAAAGTGGAGGGTGTTGAAGGTTACCGTACCCACCAGCAGCATGGTGCCCCAGAAGCGCGTGTTGAGCGCCATGAAGTTGTGCACATAGAGCCTGCCCAGCTCGCAGATAACGCTCTGCTCCACCGCCCTTGAGAGCTTTTTATTTGTCTTTTTGGCAATGAGTGAAAGCAGATCAAACGGCGCGAAGAGCCGCCGCGCAAATCGCGACCCCTCAACTGTATCATTGCCGCCCTTTAAAAACCGCATTATGCGGCTGTTATGCCATGAACGGCTGCATGCAAGGTATATTGCCGTTATGACCGCCCAAAGCCTGCTGTCCATGAGCCTTGCCCATAAGCCGCGGCAGAAGCCGGTGACGGCGGTTATTATCATACTGTTCATAGGCTTTCTCCTTTCCTGAACCTTTTCGGCAGAAGCGCCGTTATTTCGTCTACTCTTAAAAGGATCACGGATATTCCGTAAACTATTATTCCCGTAATGCCGCATATGCCGCATATAAGGATATTGCCGAAGGTGCCTTCAAATCTGGTGCCGATAAGCATATATACACCATATACCGCTGCCGCCATGATCGCGGTAGCGATAAGCACCTTTACGACTGTTATAAGATCGCGCTTATGCGCCATGTCCGGCAGCTGCTTAAACAGCGCTAAGGTGTTCAGCGTTGCGTTCACAAGGCTTCCGGCTGCGGCGGCAAGCGCAAGCCCGCCGGTGAGCGTCATTGCATCACCGTTTATGAATCTGAATATCACGCTTACAAGTATGATGTTGAATATCATGCTTATGATAGCGTTCAGCATCGGTATCAGTGATTGCCGCATCGAGAAAAATGTCTTTGACGCGACCTCGTTTATCGCGAGGAAGATCATTCCGACCGCATAGCATTTCAAGGCGTTTGCGACTATACCGGATGCGGAGGTCTCCAACGCGCCATGCTCATATATTATCGCGGTTACGGGCTTCGCCAGTATTATTATCCCCATCATCAGCGGCATGATAACGATGATTATAGCCTTTAACGATGTCATAACAAGCGCCTTTGCCTCCGCTTTATTATCCCCGGCATTTGCCTTTGCGAGCTTGGGGAATATAAGGTTCGTTACGATGAACGAGAACACGCCCGTAACTATAAGATAGAGCCTGTTTGCGTATTCGAGCGAGGAATACGCGCCCTCCATGCCGGATGCGAACCGCGCGTTTATAAGAGTATAAAGCGGCTGCACCCATGTGCTAACAAGCATCGGTATTGCAAGGAGTATCGCGTTTTTGAGGTGCCTGTCTTTAAAATTGAAATTCGGTCTGTAGCGGAATTTCAGCTTTATGAGCGACGGTATCTGTATGATCACCTGCAGCGACCACGCGATTATCATAGTTACTGCAAGTCCGATAACTCCGAACTTCTTTCCGAACAGGATATAATATACTATTATAGCGATGTTGGAAACAAGGCTGATTATTGACGGTATGTTGTATTCGCCGTAGCTTTGCAGTATCCCGACGAATGAGAACGCAATACCCGTAAATATTATCATCGGGAACATTATCGCCGTGAGCTGTATCGCCAAAGCGCTTGTCTCCGGAGCCGCGTCCGGCCCCATGAACCGCACAAGCTGTCCGGCAAAGATGATGCCGAACAGTGCTATAAGCACAGTCGCGAGCAGTATCAGTGTTATGAATTTGTTTGCGAACTCGGCGGCTGTTTTTTTATCCTCCTTTTGAAGTATGCTGTTGAAGATCGGGATGAATGACGCGGATATGACTCCGCCGATAACGACATCAAATAGCGTTGTCGGGATCTTAGAGGCGAGCATGAATGCGTCCGCCTCGATGCCTGTCCCGAAATACGCCGCCATGAGCGAGTCCCTGACCTGACCGAGCGCCTTGGCTGTGAAGGTCGCAAACGCCATGAATCCCGCGGTAAAGAGCATGCCCTTACCTGTATCTGTTTTTCTCAAGCCTTTGCACTTCCAATCTCTTTTTCGTAAAGTTCTATTGCTATCCTTGCATTCTCGTGCGACTTCTCGCCGAGAACGCGCGCGCATTCACATAGCTGCGCCTTTATCTCGTCATAGTTTTCAAAGCATTCATCTATAAGGCGCTTGCCCTGTTCGGGATCAAGCCCCTTCACGCCGAGACACATAGGCTGTCCGGCATAGTCCATGAAGCTCCTTATCTTCGGATCGTATTCAATGCCTATAAGCGGCACTCCCGCGCTTGTCGCGTAGATGAGCGAATGAAGCCGCATCCCTATGCACAGATCGAGCGCAGATACCGCGGCGGTTATCTCGCCGACATTCAGGCGTATATCGACCAAAGCCGATGGCGAGCTCATTTTTGCCATGATGCTGCGTGATATCTGCTCGTCGCGGCTGAGCTGCATGGGTAAAAATACCGTAT